>CAMXQV010000012.1 GCA_947245515.1 uncultured Clostridium sp.
CAATGGCACAATGGCATCCAACGTCAATTGTCAAAATTCTCCGTCCCTATTGGCACTACATAAATACTTCTATTTTACTAATTTGTCCATTCCCTTCCAGTGGTATTTTTATTTCTTCTTCTGATTCTTTCTGATTGTCAGCTATCAACTCTAAACCATTTACTAATACTCTTTCTACACCTGTATTTTTACCATTTGGATTTTTGATTAATATATTATAAACACTATCCTTCCATTTATATTGAATTTGATACTCTTTCCAATCTCTTGGGATACATGGTTTAAATACAAGATTTCCTTTTTCTACTCTCAAACCTAAAATATTTTCTATTCCAACTTTATAATACCAACTACTTGAACCAGTATACCAAGTCCAACCACCTCTACCTGCCAAATTTCCTACTCCATAAATATCAGCTGGAATTACATATGGTTCTACTTTATACTTATTACATGCATCTTTTGTTCTACTATGCTCAATTGGATTTATCATTTTAAAAAGTTCTAACGCCTTATCTCCAAAGCCTAGTACACTCTCAGCAAATATTACCCATATTGCTGCATGTGTATATTGTCCACCATTTTCTCTTACCCCTGGCATATAAGCTTTAATATATCCTGGCTCTAATTTACTTTTGTCAAAAGGTGGATCTAATAATTTTATGATTCCATTTTCTCTATCTATTAAGTGATTTTCTAGGCTTTCCATTGATATATATTTTTTATCATTATCTCCTGCCTTTGAAATTATACTCCAACTTTGTGCGATACTATCAATTCTACATTCTTCATTTTCCATACTTCCTAAAGTATCTCCATCGTCTGTAAAGGCTCTTTTATACCATCTTCCATCCCAGCCAACTGAATTAAGTGTCTTTTTCAAACAAGCTTTTATTTTTTCATATCTTTCTACTAATTCTAAATCTCCTTTTTCTTCTATTATAGGGATAAATCTATCTAAAATATTATACAAGAAAAATCCAAGCCATATACTTTCACCTTTTCCTTTACTTCCTACATTACTTAAGCCATCATTCCAATCTCCTGTACCAATTTTAGGTAGCCCATGTTCTCCAAAGTCAAGTGTCTTTTCTATAGCTTTTATGCAGTGTTTATAAATACTTTCTTTTTCTTCTGTGAATTCAAATTTATTGTATCTTTCTGCTTCATTTTCTGCTAATACTTCGCCTTTAACATATGGTGTTTCTATATCTAATATACTTTTATCTCCTGTAAATTCTATATATTCCATAGTTACATATATCATCCATAATAAATCATCAGATATTCTAGTTCTTATACCTCTTCCTGTATCTGGATGCCACCAATGTTGCACATCTCCTTCCATAAATTGATGCTTACTATGAATTAAAATTTGTTTTCTTAGAATCTTTGGATCAATATATTTTAAGCCTATTGTATCTTGCAATTGGTCTCTAAAACCAAAGGCACCTCCTGATTGATATAATCCGCTTCTTCCTAAAAGTCTACTACATATTGTTTGATATGGTATCCATCCATTTAATAATATATTTACAGATTCTAATGGAGTATATACCTGTACTATTCCCAATAATTCTCTCCAAAAGCTTTTAACCTTATCTAATTCTTGTTTACAATTTAACACTTTTTGATACTTATAAGCTATATTTTTACAATCAATTTGTTCTTCATCTGCTCCTAAAATTAAAGATATTTCTTTTTCTTGGAAATTTTCTAATTCTATTTCTATTTCATATGCAATACATGGCTTTTTACCTAAAGTATTTTCATTATTTAGCTTTAACTTTTTTAATCCATCTGGATTATTTATCCCACCTGTACCTAAAAAGAAATTTTTATCCCCAGTATAAGAAATAATATTTTCACTAGATGACACATATATATTTGTGTTTTCAAAATCATCCTTATACAGATTTTTTGCAAAAATCATATTATTATTTTTATCAAAATTAACCTTAATATATCCATTTGTTTTTATTTCATCTTCTCCTAAAACAGGTTTTATATAATAATATAATTTAATTTTCTTTTTAGTTGGTGTAGTATTTTTTAATCTTAATATATTTATTTTACAACTATCTTCTTTTGGAACAAATACCTCTAATTCTTGCTCAATACCATCACTTTTATGAAGATATTTTGTATAACCAAATCCATATTTCACATTATAATTCTTATTATCAGGTTTTGGGTTTAAACCTAAAGACCATGTTTTACTTGTTTCTATATCTTTTAGATAAATAATTTCTGTTGGTATATCATAACTTGCATTATTTTCCCAACTAGATACCCTATTTAGTCTACTATTTCTAAACCAGCTATATCCTCCCATATTTTCTGTAACTATTGTTCCAAACTTTTTATTTGCCATAATATGACTCCATACTGTTGGTAATCTATTATCTTTTGATACTTTTAACCAATATTCTTTTCCATCTTCTGAAAAACCACCATATTCATTATAATATTTTAGAGAATTATTATTTTGTAAAATATCAATATCATCTTCTTGCTCCTTTACAAAAACTGTTTTTTCATTTTCATTTCCTATTTCTTTGTAATTTTCTAAATAATCATCTTCTTGCTCTTTTAAATTGTTTTTTATTCCACCCTTATTGCTATCAATACAAATCGCAGAAATTAATTCTAACAATTTTAGATCTTCTTTACTTACTTCTTCTTTTGATAATATAAATATTCCACCTTTTATATTTTTCAAATAGCCCATTTGCCTATTTAAAATAGTATCCTCAATTTCTTCTTTTACATAATTCTCATAACTATACTTTTCTTCATCTAAGATAACTACTTCTGTTTGGATATTTTTACTTCTAAAAAATTCATGTGCTTTTAAAACTTCACTAATTACATATTTATCATTTGAATCTTTAATTTTAACTAAAATAATCGGTAAATCTCCAGATATTCCATATTTCCAAAGTTCCTCTTGTTTATAATTTCTTTCAGGTATATTTTTAATTAATCTAGATTTAGCTGGATTATCAAAAATTATATAAGATAACATTTTTTGATATATCTCTATATCTTTACCTTTTATTTCTAGATATCTACTTTCCGTTTCTACTCTTGCTTTTGCTACTTCAAACTCTGTTTTAACATTTTCTGATGATTTATATTTTTCTAGATTTTCTTTTACAACTTCCTCCTCATTTCCAACTGAAATAATCAAATCTATATTTACTTCTTCTTGTGGTTTTATTTTTATTGTTTTCCTTAAGGCAACAATAGGTTCTGTAACTAATCCTATTGCTTTTGAAAGTGGATTTGAATTTTGTACCATTTGTGGTATTCCTAAATTTCCTCTTCCAATAAACTTTTCTTCATTAATTTCATATTCAAAATCCCCAATTGTTTCACTATTTGTGGATAATGTTGTTGCTAAATATATTTCTTCTTGGTTTAGCTCTCTTCTCTTTCTTTTTACTATTAAACTATTTGTTTTCTCATCATATTTTGTTATTAAAAATAAGTTATTAAAAGCTGGATGTGCATAATCTTGTTCTTTTTTTGATAACACTGGTTCTAAATATGAAGTTAATTCAATAATTTCTTCCTCGTTTCCATTATTCTTTAAGTTCACCCTTCTTAACTCTACTGGATCATTTGATGCAACTACTACACTAATCTTTGATTTTATATTTCCATTTACTATTTCTTGTTCTATTTTATCTGGCATAAAACTTATTTGATAATTTTCTTTATTTTCATTATGTGGATAATTAGTACTCCAAATTGATTTATTTTTTATATTTTTAAAAGTAAAAAATATTCCTTGTGAATAATCGTCTGTTGGTTTAAACCTATTAACATATATATCTTTATATTTACTAACTCCTTGTCCTTTTTGATTTATCGCTACTGTATAATTTTCATTAGAAATAACATTTGCAATTGTTAACTTTTCATTTATTTTATTATAAGTATTTTGAATATAATCTTCATAATCCTTATATTTCAATTTCTCCACCTTCTCCTTCTTATCCTTAGTTGTTATAAAAGTTTCTGGAATTGTTTCTTGCAATAAAATACTAACTGCCTCTATCTCTGGATTTTGTATAAATCTTTTTTGCAAGATATTTTGATTTATTAAGTTATTAATTGATAGTAAAATTAGACCTTGATGATGTGCCATATAAGTTTTTACAACACTAAATTTTTTTCCTTTTCCAACTCTTTCTGGTGTATAATCAATTGCTTCATAAAAACCATACTTTCCATACATTCCTAGTTGCTCTAATCTTTTCAAATTTTCTATTTCCTGTTTTGGTACATCTGAAATTGCAAGTATACTTCCATAACTTGAAACAACTAATTCATCTGCCAAACCTCTCTTTAAGCCAAGCCATGGTATACCAAAAGCCTTATATTGATAATTTGAATGAAAGTCTCTTAAATTAAAAGCTGCTTCAGAAATTCCCCATGGTATATTTAGTCTTTTAGCATATTCCATTTGGCTCATTATTAAAAATTTAGAAGATTCGTCTAAAAGACTTCCTTCATATTTTGGTATATTTAGATTTGGCATTAAATATTCAAAAGCAGTTCCTGACCATGATATAAGTCCTTTATATTTTCCTAAAATAGTTAAAGTTCTGCTTAGATAGTTCCAATGTTTTGCTGGGACATCCTTTTTGGCTATTGCAACTAAACTTGCTTGCCTTGCTTCTGATGCTAATAAATCGTAATAAGAATCTGTTAAAGAATTTTCTTCTATATTAAATCCTATTGAGAAAATTTGTTGCTCTTTACTATATAAAACAGAAAAATCACAAGACTTAATCATATTATCAATTATATTTACCAAATTTCTTAAATTTTCTTTATCAACTTCTATGTCCTCTTTATTTTGATAATCTATTAAATTTTGTAAGAAAGTTTTTGTTACATAAAGATATCCTATAAAGTTTCCACTATCAACTGTCGATACATATCTAGGTTTTAAAGGTTCTTTTGTCTCTATATTATACCAGTTATATAAATGACCATTCCATTTTTGTAAACTTTCTATTGATAAAATAACTTTATCTAATAAATATAAGGCCTTTTTTAAATCTATATATAATAAGTCATACGCTGAAATTATTGCTAAAAGTGATAACCCTAAATTTGTAGAAGAGGTTCTTTTTACTATCTTTTCTTTTCTGTCTCCTTGATAATTGTCAGGTATTAAATAATTATTTTCCTCTTTTAAATAGGTATCAAAATAATCCCATGTTTTTCTTCCAATATCAATTACATATTGTTTTTCCTCTTTATTTAATAAATTTATAGCTTGCTTTTTATTCTCCTCTTTACTTACATACCACATTATAAAAGGTGTAATAAACCATAAAATACCGATTATTATTCCTAAATAACCATTAAGCATTAAGGATATTCCAATTGTTATTAAAGCAACCAATACATTAAAGGACATTTGATTAAAATAAGAAACTAAGTCAGATTTAGCTTGCTTTTCAGCTTCTTCTGAAGTTGTCCATTCTAGTAAGTTTCTATGAGATACCTTAACTCTATATAAGGTTTTAATAATTGCTTTTGCAGAGGTATATGCTTTATATGGTAAATTTCCTAAAGTTAATATCCCTCTTAAAACTGCTCCTTTTATTCCAGAAATTTTTGGAGTAAAAGTTTTTTGTTTTTGTTCACCCTCTTTTTTAAATATTAAAATATTTAATATTTCTAATAAGAAGGGAAAAATAGCAATTACTAACAAAATTAAAATTATTGATAAAATCCCTTTTTGATGCATCATTCCTATTATTCCACAATATAACATTGCGATAATTAAACTAACTTCAAATAGGCTTCTTCTTAAATTATCAAAAATCTTATATTTTGAGAGCAAATTAAGTGGACTTCTGCTACCTAGCCAGCTTGTAATTTGCCAATCTCCTCTTATCCACCTTGAAAGTCTATTCATAAAGCTATTATATTTAGTTGGATATCCATCCATAACTAAAATATCTGATGCTAACCCACATCTTAAATAACAACCTTCCAATAAATCATGGCTTAATACTGTATTTTCTGGAATTGTTTTTGATAAAACTTTAGAAAAGGTTTGTAAATCATATATTCCTTTTCCTGTAAAAATTCCTTCATGAAAATTATCTTGATAAAGGTCTGAAATTGCATTTGTATAGGAATCTATTCCACCTGCTCCAGCAAAAATCTTTGTAAATAAATTTTTGTAACTTATTTGCAAATTGATTCCTACTCTAGGTTGTATCATTCCATAACCTTCTACTACTGTATTTGTCTTATCACTAATTACTGGTTTATTTAAAATATGTGCCATAGTTCCAATAAGTTCAAAAGCTGAATTTAAAATTAAGTCTGTATCAGCATCTAGAGTAATAATATATTTAAGGTTTGCCTCCTGTAAGCTTTGTTTATTTTCTTCTATTGTATTTTCTCTAAAAGGATTTTTTATGTTTCCTAAGCAATATTCATTAAATTGATTTATCATACCTCTTTTTCGTTCCCAGCCCAAATAAGAACTTTCTTTAGCATTCCAAAATCTTTCTCTATATATAAAATTAAAAATTGGTAATTTATTTTCTTCTACTTTATATTTATTATTTAATTCTTGTACTAATTTTTTACCTTCTTTTATTACTTTTTCATCAAAACTTTCTTCTTTTCTTCCACTTTGCGAACAATCACCTAGTAAAGTAAAATATAAGTTTTCAGATTTATTAGCTAAATAATAAACCTCTAATTTTTTCATTAATTCTTGAACTTTTTCTTGAGAATTCACTATTGTTGGAATAATTACCATTGTGCTATTTTCTTTATCTATTCCCTTTGATAAATCAATCTTTGGAATTATCTTAGGTCTTACTATTTTACTTAAAATATATTGCATTATTTGTACTACTAATTCAGATGCTGGAATTAAGAATATAACGATTCCTATAGCAAATATCCATAAATTCTGTATTTTTAAATTTAAAATATAACTTATTGCTGATGATAAAATTATAGTAAATATTATAATTGTTGATATAAATAATTTGGTTTTACTTTTTACATTTTTTTCTTTTTTTGTTTTATAATTTATTTTTTGATATAGTTCTTCTATTCCTTTATCTATTAGATAATAACCTATATGTGCTTCTTTATTTCCAATTTGTTTTTCCTTTGCTATTTCTAATATTTTTCTTGCTATATAAATTTCTGATATCTTCGTTTTTTTAGAAATTTCCTTGATTTTATTTCTATAATATTCTTTTGTTTCATTTGTCATATTTTCATATACTTTTACTGGATCTTGTTTTAATAGTTCTTCTACTCCATTTACTCTTTCAAATACTTCTAAAAAGTTAATTCTTTGAATTCTTTTTATACTCATTATGCTATTTGCCATAGAAACTTTTCTTACTGCTATATCAAAATGTTCCTTTTTTATTATATCTGTAACTGTTGTTCCTGTCATTTCTACTGCTTCTTCTAAGGTATTCAAATAACTGTACCCTTTTTTTCCATATCTTTTTAAGATATATGACATATATTCTATAAATGGATATTTCATATCGTTTTTTGAAATTCTAGAAAATCTTTCTTTATTTTTAAATGCTATTTCTGTTTTCTGCTTATTTTCTACTAGTCTTTCTACTATATCTTCTGCTTTATATTTTTGCATTTGACTACTATATATTTTTTCACATACTTCTCTTATATTTTCTATTATTGCGATTTGCAAAAATATTCCTATATTCCATATTTCTTCCATGCTTAAGGATTTTTTTGTTTGATAACTTGCTAAAAAACTTTCTAAATCCTTTTTTTCTATTTTATTGTCTGTATATGCAATTATTTCTGATGCTAGTACATATATTCTTGCGAAACCTTTATATTGACCATTTGCTATTCCAACAAAATTTGTGTATTTTTTTAGTGTCATCTCTTTTTGTATTTGTTTTACTGTTTGCTCTATTATATATAGATTGTCTAGTAACCATTCTCCTGCTGGATGTATTCCTATTCCTAATTTTAAATGCTCATTTAATAGGTTATAAACTTCTTGTATTATTTTATAACTTTCTATCATATGTGGTATTGGATAGGTTTCTTTACTTGCTTTTTTGCTTAAATTGTGATTGGTTGCAATTTTTTCTAAGTGATTTTGTAATTGCTTTTTTTCTATTTGGGTTCCATTTATTTTTAATATTTTTTCCTGTTTCAAAAAAATCCCACTCCTTGCAATTTAGTTTTACACTTATTGTTTGCAAGAAGTGGAATTTTTATACTATTTTTATTTTTTACTTATTATTCTCTTTCATAATCATCTTTTTGTTTTGTAATATTAGTGTTGGATTTTTCTTTATCTCTTTTTTCATAATAAAATTTTATTATACTTTGTTGATATTTTTGTAAATTTTCTTTGGTAAAATCATTTTTTAATTCTAATCCAATATTAAATACATCTATAAAATTACTTAAAGTAGTTTTTTTGACTTCTGTCCCTATATTCTCTATTTTATTTCCATCTAATACTGGAGTTCCGTTTGATAACATTTGTTCTAAGATCCCATTTTCGTTTAGACTTTTATATAGGGATATATTATATTTTACTTTAAATTCTATTCCCTTTTTCTTTAATTCCTTTAAAATAGCATCTGGCGTTTCTCCATGAGAATATACTATGCCGTCTTCTGTTTTTATTATATAATCTGTAGGTGCTTTTACAAGTCTTAAATTTTCTACTTTATATTCAGTTTTATTTTCTTTATTATACTTTTCTAAGTATCTTGTTTTCATGTCTGGTAATACATCTTCTGAGTTTTTAACTTTATCTTCTATTTCTTTTTGTAATTTTTCTTCTTTAGTAAGTTCTTTTTTTTCTTCTATAGGCTTTTTCGTTGATTCTAATGAGAACCCTGCTAGGCTTGATTTATCATCACACCCTGTAAGTGATGCAAGAATACTTAGTGATAGTCCTGCTACAATACCATACTTTTTTATTGTTGTATTTATTCCTTTTATTTTTAATTTGCTCTTCATTTTTTATCTCCTTTTATACATATAATCCTTTTTTATTATACAACACTTTTACAAAAAGTACAATTTTTATTAAAAATTTTCAAAAGTTTAACTATAATATTTAATTTTCATAAAAATAATTTATTATCCCATTATAAATTCCCCAAGCAAGCCTATTTTGATACCCATCCTCTAGTAATTGTTTTTCTTCTTCTGGATTAGATAAAAATCCACACTCTACAATTGAAATTGGAATCTCAACATGTTTCATAATATATACCGTATCCAATTTCATCGCAACTCTCTTATTTTCTTTTTGAATTGATTTGTTTAAATTTTCTTGTAATTTTTTTGCTAATTTAGTACTCTCTTCACTTCCACTTTTATAAAAACATTGCCAACCATAATATTGTTGTTGTGGAATTTTATTTAAATGAATTGATACAAAGATATCTGCTGAACTTTCATTTCCAATTTTAACTCTATTATGAATATCAGATATTTTCTTTTGTTTTAAAGTATTACTATCTAAATCATAAATTGCATTTTCGTCAGATCTTGTTAAAATTACTTTACAACCACTTTGCTCTAGTAGATTTTGAACTTTTAAAGTTATTTTTAAATTTGTTTCTGCCTCAGTAGTTCCATTACTACTTTGTGCTCCTTCATCTGATAGTATTTTTTTATTAACCTTAAAACTATTTTAAAAATTGAAGATAATATTGACTGTTTTATCTTCAAAAACTTCAATTCTGTTTATTAGCTTTTTCATCACTTCATTATCAAAATTTTCTGCTGTTTTAAATTCTTCTATTATTTTAAGTATATTTTCATCTGATATGATATATTTGCTTTCTTCTTCAAGTTGTTTTATTTGCTCTACTGTCTCACTTTCTTTTAATTTTAAAATTGCATATTCTTTCTTAAATTGCTCTACTGAAATATTTTCATCTAATTTTTTATCATATAATACCTTAATATCATTTTCTATTTTTTGTTTTAAACTTTTAACTTTTAACAATGAATTATATTTTGAATTTCCTTTTTTATATTCTTCTTTGATTTTATTCGCTTCTTTTTCTAATTGTACTTCTCTTAATTTTTTATTTAATGAATGAATCACTATATCATTTAAGGCTTTTTCTTTTATCGTATGCCCTTTATCACAAATGCTAGGAAATCTATATAACATTCTGCATTTATAATACCAATTTTCTTCGCCATCTGTTATTATCTTATTATGATTTTTGGTTCTTCTACGACTTTTATATTGCATTTTAGCTCCACAATGCCCACAATATACGAGATCTTTTAGCAAATATTCGTATTTTCTTTTTGGTTTATGAAAATTGGCTTTTAATAATTTCTGTACTTTATCAAAAAGTTCCTTATCAATAATTGCTTCATGCGTATTCTCAATTACTTGCCAATTCTCACACTTAGTTTTTATTGTTTTCTTTGTTAAATAATCTGTTTTATACTTATTTATGATCAATGCACCTGTATAGGTTGGATTTCTTAAAATTCTACCTATACTATCGTTTCTCCATTCATTGATAGGTACTTTTTGACCTTTATATTTTTTTGGTGTATCAATTCCTCTCTTAGTTAATTCTTTTGCAATTTTCCCTTGCGACATTCCTTCTGAATACATTTTAAATATCAATCTTACATTATCAGCAACATCTTCATCTATCACTAATTTGTGTTTCTCTGTTTTACTTTTTTTATAGCCATAAGGAGCTTTACATTGAACATACATTCCTTGCTTCTTCATATTATCAATTACAGATTTTATCTTTTTAGAAACATCCGCTAAATAGGATTGATTAACAATACCTCTAAGCATGATAGTGTCATCAATTTCATATCTTTCTCCACTATCTATATAATCATTTACCGAAATAAACCTTATATCATTATCAGGAAAAAATATCTCTGTATAATATCCTGTTTTATTTTTATCTCTAGTTAGTCTTGATAAATCTTTCACTATTAACATATTTATTTTTTTGTGTAAAATATCAATAATCATTTCGTTTAATGCAGGTCTTGATTCTAGTATTCCTGACCATCCATTATCGGCATATTCTTTTATAACATCAAAATTATTTTTTCTTGCATAATTTAATGTTATCTCTCTTTGTGTATCTATACTATTATTAGGGTTATTATCTTCTTTTGATAATCTTAAATAAATTCCAGCTTTATAATTTTTCATTATAATTTACCTATTACATCATATCTGTAATTTATATATATGTTATTTTCCTTGTCTATTTCTATGTTATATATAAGTTCAGATAATTTTTCTGATGTCCATTCTTCAATATTTGATAATTTTGAAATGATTAATAATAATTCATTTTTTGTAATAGTAGGCTTTTCTTCTCTTTGTTTACACAAACTATTTTTTTCTGATTTTAATATATTTCTTTTTTCAACACTGCTTTTATAAAATCTTCTGTAA
The DNA here is from genome assembly GCA_947245515.1 of uncultured Clostridium sp. Taxonomy (GTDB): domain Bacteria; phylum Bacillota; class Clostridia; order TANB77; family CAG-508; genus CAG-269. The sequence goes on from CAMXQV010000012.1 coordinate 11,480, forward strand.
TCTTCTTCCTCAATTAAACTATTTGTATAATCTTCATATAAAGAATTTATGGCTCTTTCTATTTTAGCTATTTTTTGTTCAATTGTTTCAATTTCTTTATCTAATACTCTTGTTGTCATATTTTTATATTCTAACATTGTTATTTCTTCAAGTTTATCATTATTGATAATGCTTTTTATTTTTTTATTAATGCTTTGGACTACCACATCTTTTAATACTTCTTCTTTTATAGATTTACTTTTTCTTTCACATTCTATATCTTTTTTACTTTTCATCGAATTTACACATACTATAATTTTACTAGTTATTTCTCCATCTTTATTTCTTTTAACTTTTAATACCATTTTACTGCCGCATTCTTTGCAAAATACAAGTCCATTTAACATCCAATTAAACTTTTTATGTTTTGTTTTTTTATTCAAATTTAATTTGTTTTGCACTCTATCAAAAAGTTCTTTATCAATAATTGGTTCATGAGTATTTTCAGCTATTTTCCATTCCTGTCTAGGTATCAATTTTACTTTTTTAGATTTATAACTTAAATTTAGTTTTTTACCATATTCAGTATGTCCTATATAAAACTTATTTTGTAAGATTCTTTTGATAGCTTCTGGTCTCCATTTATAATCATCTTCACTTCGTGAACCTCCATAAGCATAATATCCAGGGCAAAAAACTTTTTCTTCTTTTAGTTTTTTGGCAATCTGACTCAAATGTATTCCATTATCATACATTGTAAAAATCCTTTTTATGACACTCGCTCTTTCAGGTTCAACAATAAGATGATTTTTATCTTTCGGATCTTTAATATAACCATAAGGAGCAAGAGAACCTAAAAACAATCCTTTTTCTTTTCTTGCCCACACTCCACTTCTAACCTTTTTTGATATATCCTTACTATACCAATCATTTATCAAAGTTTTAAATTGTATCATATCGTTATTAGAGCTTTTTATATAAGTATCTACATTATCTAGTATTGATATGTATCTAATATTATTTTCTAAAAAGTATTTTTCTATGTAGTAATTTGCTTCAAAGCTATTCCTTGATAATCGTGATAAATCTTTTGTAATAATTGAATTAATATAGCCTTTTTCAACATCTTCCATCATTCTTTGAAATGCTGGTCTATTCGTATTTAATCCTGTATATCCATCATCAATATAAAAATCTATTAACTTGTATTCTTCTCCTAATTCTTCTAATTTACGAATGATAATACTTCTTTGACTTCCTATACTATCGCTTTCTTCTTTATCGCCATCCTCTCTTGATAATCTTAAATATCCTGCAACGTGGTATTTAGTATTTGTCATATTAGTTGTCCTCCTTCCTGAATAACAACTAATCTTAAACAGTTATATTAATTATACAAAAAAGTTATATAAAAGGCGAACCCACATATATAGTTGTTATTTTTGCTCTAAATATTCATCAATTTTTTCTAGTGCATATCTAACTAAAATATTGTATATTTCTTCGCTATTAGCTTTTTCTTTTACTCCGAGTTATGACTGTATAATCTTTACCTTCTATGGTATAGATTTCTTTTACTTGTTCCATTTCATTCACTCCCAATTAAAAATATTAATGTGTTTAAAAAAATATTACTAATTTACCTATATTAGATAAAGTCTTGTAATTGTTGTTATTCAGCTCTAATTTTTTAGAGATTTTTTGTCTCTATTAGAATGGGCGAAATGAAATTGTCAAATTTCCCAAAAAAATTAAAATTTTTTATATTTTTTATTTGGACAATATAAAAGGGAAGTATCTTAAAAAATCAAAAGATACTTCCCTATTAAAACTATATGAGATACTCATACATATGTGAGATCTAAAATCTCAAATTAGATTAATCTATATTATATAAAATATGTAGTTTTAAAAAATATATGCAAAAAGAGTAAAGTTTTGAATCTTTACTCTTAAATCAACCTTATATATTTCTATATAAGTAAGTTCCACCTTGTGTGGAAAATATTTATTAATTTTATTATACCATAAATTCAAGCAATGTCAAGATTTTTTAAAAGCCTTTTTTCTAGCTTTTCTATGAATTCATGATTCATTTTCCCTATTTTATGTATCAATCGTGATTTATCTATGCAAGTGATTTGCTCTGCTTTTGCTTTTGATGGTAATTTATTTAATTTTCCAGATTTATCGTTTAAATCAAATTTATAAATAAACCAATCAAAAAATCTTCTGAAATCTTTTCTATTTATATAGTTATTAACTTTTTCTATAACATAATTCAACATCTTTTAGGTACTTTTCCTCCACTCTTTTTTCATTTCAATTTCTTCTCTTTCGTCAATATTTTCTTGTTCAACATCAATTAAATAAACTTTATCATTAAAATCTCCTTTTTTGCTATTTTTAATCTTTCTAGCATTTTCTACATCTTCCATTGATATATTTCTAGCTTTCATTATAGCAAAAATAACTTCCATTAAATCTGCTAATTCTTGGGTAGAATGTTCTTCTATAAATTCATGCGCTTCCTCAAATATTTTTTTATCTAATTCTTGTAAATATTCTTTGTCATTTAATATTTTATAATTACATTTTTTTCCTTTTATCGAATTAATATTTTCAGGTATTTTATCTCTTACTAATTTATTATAACTATATTTCATTTTTATCATCTCCAATCAAATTATGTATATATAATAAAACAAATTTTCTGTAAAGTCAATAGGATTTTTGATTTTTTAGAAATTCTTTTTATAGCTTAGAATAAATTTTATATGTTCATTTTCTTATAAAAATAAGTCAAGGTGCATATAATTTTTAACCTTAACTTCTTTTTATATAAAATTAACCATAATATTCTTCTAACTTTTTATCAATTTGCTCATCTGATAATTTTAATATTTCATTATATTTACTTGGATTTTTCAAAATTTCTAATACTGTATCTTTTCCAAATGTTTCTACAATATATCTAGTTATAAAATAGCAGTCACTATAATTAAAATAATTATCACATTTCAATCTCATTATACTTGGTTTACTGTATGTATTAGTTTCTGTACTTAAACCTGTTATATATGTTGTTATATCAAGCCACTTTGGTATATTTTTAAAATTATCATGTAATATTATTTCTGCTACAGATTTACTTATTATCTCCAATATAGTATTGTAATCATGTACTTTTCCCGAATTAGCTGGTGTTCTACTTTTACAAGATTATCCTCTCCACAAGATACTTCCCACTCTTCCTTTTTTACACCAAATACATCTAAATGTAGTTCTTCTATACTATTATATACATATATGATTATCTCTTTAGTACAATTATGTATATCAAAATATTCTATTGCCTTATTATATCCTTCTATCGCTGCTTTTTCTATATCTGCTATTATTTTTTTATCTTGCAATTTATAATATATTTTTATATTGATCTAATTCTTTTAATTGTTTTATATATTTATTTATAATGTATCTATGATATTCAAAATACATTTTATCAACAATTTCTTCTGGTTTTACCCATGTTAATTGGTGATCTTCTTCTATGGGATTACAAATCCTTTCATCTAATTTAGCTTTATAAAAATCCATAATTCCTAATTCATATTTATCCATAATATCAAAATAATAATAACATCCTAAATTATCAATATACTCAATATCTTTTATAGAATATCCTATTTCCTCTTGTGTCTCTCTAATTAATGCTTGTTTAGAGGTTTCTTGTCCTTCAATTCTTCCACCAATTAAATTATACATATTATACTTTTTTATATAGGCAACTGCGATTTCTCCTTTTTCATTAAATATTAAACCATACGATGTTCTCCTTTCTTCATATTCTTTTCCTTCTAATTTTTCTCCGATAAATTTCATACTTTCTTTTCCTCTCAACTGATTTATTTCTATTTTTTATTTTTATATAATTCTATCATAGAAAGTCAAAAAAATAAATTATTATTTCAATATTTTATTTTCTCCAATTTTTTATAGATAAATTATAAAGGGTTTGGGATTTTTCCCATAAATCTGCAAGAACTATTTGTGTCTACAAAGGGGAATCTTGCTAAACAGTATTATGCTTATGTATCCAAAATTTTTTATTCATTGTTCTTTATTTTTCCCTAATTAGGGAATTCCTTGTGTTTTCTTATTCTGCAAGACTTATAGCTTTTATTATATTTTTTCTTCTATTTCCTCTTTCAGTAATTCTTCTGTCATTTCTTCTATCATTTGATTATATCTTACTATCATATTAAGCTCAAAAAAAGAAAGTGCCTAAACACTTCCTTTGAACCGTATAAGATCAGTTATTATTTTATTAGGGTTAATAAGTAACTCCCTTTCTCTGGAATTCCATGACCAGCATCTAAAACTACTGTTTTTCCAGATACTGGTGTTGATGTAGTTGCTATTATATTTTCTTTGTTTCTACTACTTTTATCAACTGTACCTATTTTAAAAGAGAAGGCTAAAACACTAATAAAAACACATGTTACTATAATTTTTATTCTTTTTTTATTTATAACTACCATAATAAAAACTCCTAATATAAAATATTTATTATATTTATATTAGGAATTTAGAGTTTTATTCTTATTTATTATGCTTTTCTTTTATCAATTGCGTAGCTACTACCCATAACTGATTTTGCTGCATGTTTTACCTGTGCTCCAACTTCTCCTATCTCCAAAATATTGTGAAATCTTCCTACATCAACAACAACAACCCCAATTGATAGAGAAGTTAATGGAAATTGTTCTATTATTCCTTTTCTGTTCGCTACTTCTATATATCCATTTTCTAAATCTTCTTCTGTAAAAAATCTTTTTACTTCTTGATCAAAGTGTGCTAAAATTTCTTGACATTTTGCTTCACATTCTGTTCCTGGAATTATTGCTACAAAATCATCTCCACCTATGTGTCCAACAAAGGTATCACTTATCTCTTCTCCATGTATGTAATTTAATATTGTATTTGCTGTAAATTCTATTATTTGATCACCTTTTAGAAAACCATATACATCATTATAAGCTTTAAAATTATCTAAATCTAAGTATAATACTGAGAAGGCTTCTTTTCTTGATATTCTCTTTTTCAACTCTGCATGTATTTGGACATTTCCTGGTAACCCCGTTAAAGGACTTATTCTTCTATTACTTGCTAAAAGTCTATTTAGATTCTTTACCGTATAATATAAATATTGCTCATCTACAGGTTTTTTTATAAAATATTCTACAGATTCTTGTAATATTCTCATTCTATGTTCTTTTGACGCTTTAGATGATACTACTATTACTGGGGTAATTGTATTGTCTTCATCTTTTCTTATCTTTCTACATAAGTCAACTACGTCTCTATCTATTGCATCTTCATTTATTACTATTAATGCTGGTATACTTTTAAGAGCAATATCTATATCTTGTGTTTTTACACTAATAAATTTGTATTCTTTATCTTCTTTAAATAGTTCTCTAAATATAAATATTGAAGAATCATCATCATCAATTATATATATTTCTTGTATCATTTTTTTCCTCCATTTATCTTATAAGCTTATTATATAGAAGGTTTATATTTTAAGTGTTTTTACTTCTTTTTCTTTTTTGTTTATATTTATCCATCTTTTTATTTAATATTTGTGTTGTTTCGTTTGTATTAATATCTGGAAAGGCTTTTTTTAATCTATATACATATCTATATAAATGAATTATTATACGATTTCTTTTCTTTTTTAATTGTTCAATTACTTCTTTTATACTTTCTACTGACGTTACTTTATTTTTTTCTCTTTTTATTGCTTTTAGCTCTTTTAATTTTTCTTTTATTTCCTTATTTAATTGTTCTATTCTTTCTAAGGCAGCTTTCATACTTTTTACTTTAATAATACTTATTACTATGTCAACTGCCATTATGATTAATAAAATAAAGATTATATAATATAAAAGAGTTTTATCTACTCTTGAGACAATACTAAATATAGATGGATGAATATATTTTACAAATATTACTCCTAAGATTCCCCAACATGTTGAGTTGACTAAACAAATCCTACCCTGAAAATTGAATTTTTGATCAGAGTAATCCCAATATTTCGTTTTGAATATTTTTTCTAGCAATACTCCTACTATATATTCCCAAATTGTTAATATTATAATTGATATAAAAAATAATAACACTGGCTTATTTTGAAAGCTGTCTAAAAATATGAGCATTATTATTGCTCCTATTCCATAAATAGGACATACTGGTCCATATAGAAAACCTGTATTTATTAACTTTTTTTCACATATGGTTCTAACAATTGATTCCATTATCCACCCTAGAAATGAATATATTAGAAAGTATGTTAGTATTTCTAAAATAACATCCATATTGAATCCCCTTTAATATAGTTCTTTTTGGTTATTAATAATTGAACCTCCTACTAAACTTTATAGTAGTAGGAGGTTAGTTTTTATTTATTTACTAGTACTTTTGATGTTTCACTTATATCATTTACATTGTATACTCTTATTTCTAGTCTATTTTCTCCATCATGTAGTGGATATGGATATTCTATTTCTTTTCTTCCATCTAAGTTTAACATGTATCTTTCGTCTTCGTTTATTATGAATTCTATTTTAGATAGTCCTTGCTCGTCTGTTGCATGTATTATAAAGTTTTCTCCTCCATCTGTTGTTACTTCTACTTTTGGTTTTGTTACTCCATTTACTTCTTGTGTTCTTGTTTCTGTTTTGTTATTCTTATCTACTACTATTACTGTTAAGGTGTGTAATCCTTTTGGAATTTCTATTTTTTGGTCTATACTTGTATTGTTAATATCTATTTTTATTTCTTCTTCATTATCCCATCTGTAGGTCAAATATGATAGTTCTTCTTTTCCTTCTGCTGTTATTTTTAGATTGTTTCCTTCTACTTCAAAGTCTATTTTGATGTCTCCTTCTAAAGTATAATTTTTCTGATATTTTGCTTCTTGTCCATTTATGTCAGTTACTATTACATTTAATGTGTTGGTTCCTACTGGTATTGTTATTGCTTGCTCAAAGTTTTTACTTCCATTACATTGTGTTTCTATGATTTCTTCATTATTCCAATAATATCCAAATTTTGATAATTGTTTTGTATGTTCTACTTTTACTATTACTTCTTCTCCTGTTGGTTCTTCTATATGAATTGTTGGCTTTATGTGTGTTGCTGATATTTTTGTTTTTTGATATATAGAATAGATCCCTGTTCCAATCATACATGCTCCAAAAATCATTATTACTATTGCAAAAAATTTTAATAAAGTTGGTATTTCTATTGTTGATTTTTTCTTTTTTTCTGGCTGTTGGATATTTGTAGGTTGCTCTATACTTAATATTTGATTCATTTTTTCACCTCTTTTGTTTTTCTTTTGAATTATAACATAGCAAAGTTGAATTGTAAATATTTTTATCGAATTTAAATTTTTTATATTACTTTTATAAATATATTTTGTTTTTTTATTTTTATTACTTATATTATGTACTTTTATTTATTTCTTATTAACGGTATTTTTTATGAAATTTTTTGTTATTTTAAAAATTATAAAATATTATAATTCTATTAAATTTATTATAAGAAATTATTTAAAAATATATTTAGTTACCTTTAATCTGTATACAAGGTATTTATATAATAAAATCGCAAGCCTTTTATATATGTGGCTTGCGAGTATTTTTATGTATTAAATTAGTTTTGTGTATATGGTAAAATAGCAATGTGTCTTGCTCTTTTTACTGCTATTGTAATATCTCTTTGATGTTTTGCACAAGCACCTGTTGTTCTTCTTGGTAAGATTTTACCTTTATCATTTACAAATTTCTTTAATTGGTCTATGTTTTTATAATCTAATTCAAAGTTCTTGTCGCTACATAATAAGCATACTTTTTTTCTTTGTTTTCTAAATCTTGGATTATAATCTTCATCATAATTTTTATTTTTTCTATTTTGTTTTTTATCTGACATTTTACTTTCCCCCTCTCTTTATTCTTAAAATGGTAGGTCATCACTTGAAGATACTTCGAAATCTGATCCCATATTACCTGGTGCAGTATTTCCAAAGGCCTTGTCAAAAGAGTTTTCTTCTCCTTCTCTTTTGCTATCTGCAAAGTACGCTTCTTCTGCTACAACCTCTGTAATATAGTGTTTTGTTCCTTGGTCATCATCCCATGTTCTTGTTTGTATTCTTCCTATGACACCTACTTGTTGACCTTTCTTAAAGTATTTGCTACAAAATTCGCCTAATTTACTCCATGCTACTATGTTTATAAAGTCTGCTTGTCTTTCTTCTCCCTGTCTTATAAATCTTCTATTGACTGCTAAGCTGAAGGATGCAACTAACGTATTGTTTGTTTGTGTGTATCTTACTTCTGGATCTCTTGTTAATCTTCCCATTAATATTACTTTGTTCATTTTTTTCACCTTTCTTTACTCTAAATAAAGGCCCCTTCTTTATTTGATTTTTTCCTTTTATTTTCTAATTTGTTTCTAAAAGTTGTTTATTTTTTTACTACGATAAATTTTATTATGTCATCTGTAATTCTATAAACTCTTTCTAGTTCTGTTATTGAATCTGGCTTCGCTTCAAAGTTGAATAACATATAGGTAGCTTCGTTAAATTTTTTAATTTCATAAGCTAATTTTCTTTTTCCCATGTTTTCTACTTTTTCTACTTTTCCATTTTCATTTATTAACCCAGTGAATTTGTCTTCTAATGCTTTTAGACCTACTTCGTCTAAATTTGGATTAACAATGATAACACTTTCGTATTTATTCATTATTTTCACCTCCCTTTGGATATATAACCTACATTCTTTCTTGTAAGTAGAGATTAAAAAATATGTTTATATTTTTTAACCTTGATATTTTACCATATTCTTTTATGTTTTGCAAGTTTTTATTTACTTTTTATGTAAGTTGTGTTATAATAACTAAAAATCAAAGTGAGGAGTGCTATTTATGAATTCCAAATTAAATAATACTACTACTTTGGCTGAAAATAAAGTGTTAATATTATATATATTAATTAAGCTAAATAGAGAAATTAAACAAGATGATTTGTTTCAAATAATAACCTCAATAAATGAAATAAATTATTTTTATTTTAAACAAGTATTAACAGATTTAATCGATTCCAAATTAGTAGGTAGTTATACAAAGGAAAAAGAATCAGTAATAAAGATAACAACCGAAGGAATAAATGCATATACACTTACAGAAGATGTATTACCTGGAATTATAAAACTAAAAGCAGATAATACTTTTGAAAAAGAATTTCATTCAATAGAACAACAAGCATCTGTTATTGCTGAATTTATACCAAGAGATGAAAATAATTATACTATAAAATGTAAAATAGTAGAAAAAAATGAAACCATTTTTGAAGTAAAAACCTTTGTAGGAACAAGAGAAATGGCTAAAAGAATCGTAGATAATTGGAATACAAATGCAAATAAAATTTACCCTAAAATTTTAAATTTATTATTAGAAGACGAAAAAAATTAAAGTGTCAAAAAATATTAATTTTGGCACCTTTTTATTTCTTCCCACAACTTTTGTTTTTTATCTAAAAATACAAATTATACAGAAAGTAATATTCTTAATAAAAATACTTAAAAATAAATTATAATTGATACATTTTATTCCAAGGTTATTTATTTCATCAAAACCCTTTATTAATTTTTTACTTTCTTCAATCGATGATATCTTCTTTTCTTCAATATATTCTTTAGCTAAATATCTAGCCTTAATCATTGCATCATTTTCTAAATACATTCTGACCATAAAATAAATTAATCCTAAAAAAGTTAATATAGCTAAAAACATGGTTTTATATGGAAGATATTTTATTAATGCTAAAATGCAAATTGCTAAATAAAAAATTATATAAAAATTTGAAAAATAAAAATTAAATAATAATAATTTTCTATCTTGCACTGAATGTAGGCATTCATGTGCAATCGTCTGAATTCTCGTATATGTATCTTTAATATTTGCTATTATAATTTTATTTGTTATTGCAATATATAAACTTGAATTACTTTCTTTGTTTTCTTCAATTTTAACCTTTTCATTTTTTAATTTTTTTAAATATTCCTTACATAATTCTATATTGTCAGGATACTTTTTAGCGATTTCATCTAGTTCTTCATTTTTTCCTAATTCTTTTATTTCTTTTATTTTGTAACAAAAAATAGATTTTAAAATTAAAGTTAATACTAAAAATATTATTAGCAAAATTATAGATTCCATACTACTTCCTTTCACCATTTTTTTAAGCTGATGAAATCATCAGCTTATTACTTATTGTATAACATCTTTTATAGCTTCACCAATAATTTTGTTTACATCTGCTATCACTAAATTGAATTTTGTTTCTGCATCAAAAAATCTTTTTGCTTCCTCATTTTGTATTAATTCTATATAAAGTTGTTGTATCTTTTTTTCACCTTCTTCATTATGTTTGCCTGTTTGCATTACTTCAATTTGCAAATTGTATCTTAATTTTTCAAATTCTTTTATTTTATTCTTTATTTCTGTATTTAGACTTATTGCTTCTTTTGCCATTTTATAATTTATATACTCTTCTGATTGTTTAATTTCTTGTGCCAATTTATTTGCTGTATCATATATTATCATTTTGTTTTCTCTCCTTATTATATATTATTTTTTGAAGTAATATTTTTACTATTTTCAGTATTATTTTTTTCTGCTTCAATTTTTATTTTTGCATCTGTAGGACAAATCTGTACAAAGGTATTTCCATTATTTATTTCTATTTCTTTTCCATTTAAATCTTTATATTTTGTTTTTTCATTTCTTGCATTTTTTGTACATTTAATTTTTATTGCTTTTCCATTTGTAATATAATATCCATCAAAGGTACCAATATTTTTTAAACCTTGTCTTCCTTTTTTCTCTGTATCAGTTAAAGTGTAATTATCACATAATGTTATTATTATGTTTTTTGTTGTAATTGTTTCACCAGTAACCCAATCTTTTTGTTCTATTTTTCTTGCATATCTCTCATAAACTTGCTTTTCTTTATTGTAGGTATATTTTACTGTTTGAAGATTTGAGTGTGGTATTGTTACTGTTGTTGCTTCTTCTCCTTCTTCAAGATTAATTTCGTCTGTTGCATATTTTAATACACTTTCTTTTGATGATGTTGTATTGTATTTTTTCTTTTTGGCAGATTCCAAGATTTTTTCTGTACTTGTTACTGCATTATGTGGAGAGTTTTTGTCTTTAACTCTCCAAAATGTGACTCCATCTTCATAAATTCCATTTACATTGTTTATATTATATTTCTTTATGTCAGATTCCGCTTGTGGGCTTTGTCCAAAATGTGTGTATATTGCATCATTTTCCATTACATAGTCTATAAAGTAGTGCCTTGCACTTCTTACTGGTCCGATTTTGTCAACATTTGCTCCTTTTAATAATGCCATTAGTCGTGTTTCTCCACCTTCTGCTATTATTTCATATACCATATATGCTTCTTGAATAGCAGCTTGTGGCCATGCCTCCTTATGATTATCTATCATTATTGCTATTGGTCTATCCTTACCACTAAATATAGTTTCTTTTTTTTCGCTTAGACCTGCTGTTACTATATTATTTTCCATTTCTTCTTTATTACTTATTGTTCTAACTTCTTCCTTATCTTTACCTTTTATTAATTTATTTACTAAAATTATCCCAGCTATTAAAATTATTATTGCCAATAAAATAATTACTATTTTTACTCTGCTTCTTTTCATAGTTTTACTCCTTTAATCTCTTTTTATATTTAAGTCCTTTAGAATTTTGTCTTCCTTGGCTCTCATAATTTTTTTATCTTCTTCTTTAATGTGATCATATCCCATTAGATGATAAAAACCATGTACAACCATATAACTTAATTCTCTTTCAAAACTATGTTCATATTCTTTGGCTTGTTCTTCAACTTTTTCTATTGATATTATTATGTCTCCTAATATATCTTCATGTTCATAAGCTTCTTCTTCTATTTTAGCTTCTAATTCTTCCTTTTCAAACATTGGAAAAGAAAGTACATCTGTTGCTCTATCTATCTTACGATATTGTTTGTTAATTTTTTGTATGTTTTTTGACGTTGTTAAAGTTATTGTAAGGTTTAATTTTGAAGTTGTTATTTTTTCTTCTTCAAAGCATTTTGATAATACTTTCTCTATTATTTTATTATATTCTTCTTTTTTTTCTATTTCTTCATATATTATTTCATACATCTTATGCAACTTCCTTAATTTTTATGTATTTTCCCTTTGATTTATAGGTATTTTTTATTACTTTACTTGCTCCATAATCTATTAATTTCCTTTTGTAGTATTTTGTTATTTGACTATAATCTATTTTTTCATTTTGTATTTTTTTGATATCATTTTTTATGAATAGTATTTCTTTTTGCTTGATGTATTCTATGAAGTCTGTTTCTTTTAGCTTTCCTATTTCTTTATATTTATTCCAGAATTCTTTATATTCTTCTCTCTCTTTTGCTGAGTCCCAATATACTTTTGTTGATAATAATTTCACATTGTAATCTTCTATTAAATTTATTAGCATAGAATATGCTTTTTCTCTTCTTGTAGCTATTTTTGTATCTTGTACTAGACTTCTTGCATCTTTTAATAATTTTTCATAACATTGTTCTGCAACTATTAGTGGCAAACTATGTGTAAATAATTTTCTACTTATTCCAAGTAGTATCATATTTTTTTCTATTATATCTCTTGTGTCTAATTTACCTACTGTATACGCTTCATATTTTTCGTATTCTTTTGCTATTTCTTTTAGGTTTTCTTCATTAATTTTGACTGATAGTATATTTTGTATATAATCTTCTAGTGTGTGAAAGATTTTTGTATATATCCATTCTTTTGTTGAATCATATATATTTGTGTGATCTGCTATTTTTATTGAGTAGTTCTTTAGTATTGCTTTGTATAAGGTATCCATTTTCGCTATGTAAAATTTACTGTATTTTTGTTTTAATTTTTCTTTTTCTCCAATTTTTATACCTTCATAGTCAAGTTCTAATAAATATTTTTGTTTTCTGTATTTGTATTCAATATATTCATGTTCTTTTAGACTTGTAACTTCATAATATTTTGATAGCGCATTTTTTTCAAATTCTGTTGCTGTTTCATTTTTTACTTTTTTATATATTGAATCCATTACATATTTGTCTAGTGATGCTAAATAGGTTTCATATGCTGAGTCATATTTTTTTTCTAGTTCTTCACTGTCATAATTTTCGTTGTCCATTTGGTAATTTTCAAAGGCTTTTATTACATTATTTCTTTTCATGGAAATTAACATTCCATTTATTCCTATTTTGGTAGGTATTAATAGTTTTGTTAATGTGTTTGTTATTTTATTAAAAAAGGTTTTGTCTGCTCCAGTTATTCTTAAACTTCTTTCTTCCATTTTAATCATCCCTTCAAAATACAATTTTTTCATTTGTCCCTATGTTTTCTAATACTTCATATGTGACATAGACTTCTACTCCATCTTCTAATTCATAGGCATTAATATTTTTGTTTACTATTTTTTCTTTGTCTATTATTTCTTTATCTAATTCTTCTTGTAGTTGTTGTATCCCTATGTTTTTTGCTTCTTGGATATTATATTTTTTTTGTTTTTCTTCCTTTTCTTTGTTTGTTGTTTTTATTATTGATATAGGTAAATAAAAGTCAGAAAATATTTTTAATTTGCTTTCGTTTTCTATTGTATCATAAATTTTAAATTTTGAAACCCCTTTACCCAAATTTATTTTAAAATTATTAAATTTTATTGCATATTTTTTTTCTATGTTTCCTGTTTCTGTTTGCTCCGTAACATTATAAGTTATTTTTTTGTTTTTAGTATACCATACTTTTGCTTGTATTTCACCTTTACTGTGTACATATCTTATTCCAGTGTATTTTCCTTCCATCCATCCATTTATTAAAACTTCTCCTTCTTTTACTGTATCTCCTACTTTTACCTTTGCAGTTCCTGTTTGTGCATTTATTTTAGTGATTATTCCTGCTTTGTTTGAAACTATACTACAATATTCGTTCTCATCTATTATATCTGGTTTTTTATCTGATTTGACTATTTTTACTATTGCATTTGTACCTTTTAGTTCTATCCCCGCCCATGCTATGTCCTGCCTTTCTAGTCTTAGTTTGTTAATTATTTCTTTTGTATTTATTTTTGATTTTAGTTTTCCTATTTTTAGTCCTGCAATTTCAAGGTCTTCGGATATATTTTCTAAGTAGTTATTGTCTTCAACTTCTATTTGAACATTCCATACAAAGTTTGATGATATAATTATTAGACTAATTAATAATATTAGCAGAAAAATAAATACTTTTCTTTTTTTATATTTATGTACTAAAAATGGCAATCCTTTTTTTCTTTCTATTTTAATTTTACATCTTGTCTTTTTTGCTATTTGACATATTTCTTTAAATTCTTTTATTCTAACCTTGAAATGTAGTTGTACATCTTTTTTTCTCTTTAAATTCCATATCATAATATTATTTGTTTTGCATATATTTATAAATCTTTCTATGTAATATCCTTCTATTGTTAATCTTAAATATCCTAATATATAACTTAATATAATTTTTATAAACATAGTAAACTCCTTTAATCAACTGTTCTTTCTATATCTATGCTTTCTATTTTTCCATTTACTTTTATATCATCATCTGTCATATTTTCTAAACTTAAATTATAACCATTTATGTTTATGATTCCTATATGTGTATTTATCCTGACAAAATATTCTTCATATTCTAGTATTCCTTTAAAATTTTCTATTATTATTTCGTCAAATCCTGTTATTATAACTTTTGGAATATTTGAACATACTTCTTTTGGTAACTCTAATAGTTTATCAAATTTATTATAATTACTTTTTTTCATAGTTCCTCCCTCTATCATAACAATGATTTTTTCCTCCGTCCCAAAAATCATTTTTCAAATTCGTCTAGTGATTTGAATTCATATCCCATGTTTTTTGCTTCTTTTATTATGCTATCTAATAGGTCTGTATTTGTTTTTGAGTTTCCATGTAATAGCATTATTTCTCCATTATGCAAATTATTTATTATCTTTGTTTTTGATTTTTGTTCATCTGGCTGTTTATTTTCGTTCCAGTCTTCATATGCAAAGGACCACATTACTGTTTTATATCCTATTGTTTGTGTTAGTTGTAAGGTTCTTTGACTAAATTCGCCTTTTGGTGGTCTCATGTATTTCATTTCATAACCAAATTTTTCATAGATTGTTGTGTGCAATTCTGTCATTTCTGATTTTACTTTTTCATCTTCTAAATCTGGCATACTTTTATGATTAACAGTATGATTTCCTAATTTCTTAATGTCTAAATTTATTTCAGTTCTTGGAAGCTTTAGCTGACATAGAACTGAATTATGCAAATGTTACAAATTCTTATGACTTGTCATTTAAAATTTGTTAATTTGTTTATTGGTTTCTTAACCATTTTTTTATGTTATATGTATTTACTTTTTATTAACATTAATATTATTCTGAAAAGTCAGTTTAATTTTTATATTTTTTTCTTTATCAAATTCTATTCTTTCAATTAGCTTTTCTAATATCATTTTATTAGGCTTTTCCATTTTTAAGAACTCATTTGCTATTTGTTTTATTTCTTTAAAATCTATTTGGGGCAATTTCTCTTTAATTTCTTTTAATTCTTTTTCTAATTTTTTAATCTCTTTTAGAATTTTATTTCTTTCGTTTTGTTTCTTCTCGTAAATTATTTTAAAATCTTCTAATTGTATTACTTTATTTATTTTATCTTGATAAATTTCTTCAATTGTATTCTCTATATTTTGTAAAGTATTTTTTAATTCTTGTAATTTTATACTTAATAAATTACTTTTTGTTTGTGCTTGAATTTCCGCTTCTTGATAAATTTGCTTAATCTCTTTTTCTAATAAACTTATTTTTTCTATCTCTACTTTTATTGTTTGTTGTACTGCTTCTTCAATTAAATTTGCTGATATTTGCTTACAATCACATAATCCACTATAATTATTTCTTTTCGAACAGATAAAATAAGTTGCTCTCCAAATACTTCCATCTTTCCTTTTTTCTTCTCTACATCTTAAAGTTGCCTTATTTCCACATTCCCCACAATATACTAAACCTTTTAAAGGATGGTCATATTTTCTATCTCTTGCTTTTGTATAACCATTTAATTTTTCTTGTGCTTTATTCCAAGTTTCTATATCAATTATTGCTTCATGCATATTTTCTAATACAATATGTTCTTCTTTTTTTGTACATCTTACTTTTGCTATTTTATGGCTTACTTTTTGAAACTTTCTTCCAACAACACTTCCGAAGATAAACTTCATTTCTTAAAATCTTTCCAATTTGTGCTCTAAGCCACACATATTTTCCATCTGGATTTCTACTACATTTTTTCATATATGTTGGTATTTTTAAATATACTGCTGGTGGCTCTATTTCTCTTCTGTTTAACTCGTCAGCTATTTTTATGGTTGACATTCCTTTATTTACATACATATCAAATATTTCTTTTATGATTTGTGAACTATATTCATCTGGCACTAAATGATTTTTTATATCCGTATCTTTTTTATATCCATATGGTGGTATTCCTGCTTGATATTCTCCTTTTTCTATTTTTCTTTGTTTTACACTTTTTATTTTATTTGATATATCTTGTGCATAATAATCATTAAAACTAAGTTTGAATGTTAGAAATTGCAATCCATCTGCTTTTAAAGTATCTACATTGTCTCCGAATTGCTATGTATCTTATATTATTAGCTGGTAAATACCTTTCTAAATAATATCCTGTATCTATGTGGTCTCTTCCAAATCTTGATAAATCTTTTGTTATAATACAATCTATTTTTTCTTCTTCTATATCTTTCAACATTTTTTGAAATCCAGGTCTATTAAAATTGGTACCTGTATAACCATCATCTACATACTCTCCTACTTCAATTAATTCTTTATGTCCTAGTATATAATTGTCAATAATGTCTCTTTGGTTTTCTACACTTTCACTTTCTCGGTCATCTCCATCTTCTCTTGACAGACGTATATATTTTGCAACTCTTATGTTTCTATAACTACTCACTCTATTTATCTTAATCACTCTCCTTTTTTGAGAGTAAATAGCCTATTTAAAGTAATCAAATTATAACGTGTTCATTATTATTTGTCAGCTCTAAATAAGCATTTATTTTTCATTTATAGTTATATATTCTATATATTGCTCTTTTATTAATTCTAATAATATTTGCTTTAATTCGGCTTTTCCATATTTTATTTGAATATTTGCATTTTGTTGGTTCTTCATAATAGATTGTCTCCTTTTTTAGTTTTTGTTTCATTTTATGAATAAAAATTTAAAGTTATTACTCTATTATTAAAAACGAATTTAAAATATGAAAATGGGACAAAATTAGAAAATTTGACATCAAAAAAGAGATACTAACTTTATTAATGTATCTCTTGCTTTTCTATTATTTCTCCTATTTATTGTAAGTCGTCTTTTTTATAAATTTGTAAAATCATTTATTTCAATATTTACTAGTAAATTCCTCATAAAATTCTATTTCTTCATCTTCTGTGGTTTCTTTAAGTGAAAATTCTTGCAAATCTTTTTTCATATTTTCATATATTGTATCTTTTTTATATTTATTGCAAAAAACAGTATGAACCATACCGCCTACCCCACATGTAATTGCATAATATTCTTGGCATTTTTCTAATGTTATTCTTGCTAAACCATTAAATTCCTCATCTTTTTCTATTATTCAATTTTCAGAGCCATTTGTTCCTATTGTCCTTCCATCCTCTACAATATTCCACATTTTATTACCTCCCCGAAACTTACTATAAATCTTTCAAACTACAAAATTGTAATTTATCAAAGACTTATAATTCATATAATAAATAAGTATTAACTATACTATATTGTCTTATTAGTTCTCTTTCTTTATCTGAAAGTTCTTGATTAGGAAAATTAGCAACCAATGAACAAAGATAAAAATAGTTTGGACTGTATCTTTGAGAAAAACTTTCTCTACCAAACTTTCCTTGTATTATATCAAACTCATACTGAATTTGACTTGTATTATTACAATTAGCAAATTTTTTCACAATATCTAAATCGTTTTTGCTTGTATTATCAATTATTGACTTAGCTGTATTTATTACCACATATAACCATTGTTCTAAATTTATTAGTTGTTTTGGTCTACCTTCTAACTCTGTTTTTATTTTGTTATATTTTTCATCTTCCATGTTTAATTATCTCCTATAACTTGTAATTTTCACTTTATTTATTTTTTAGTATCATATGTTACTATATAAAAAGTAATATATAAAATTAGTCCTAAAAAAATTGAAGCCCAATTTATATAAGAATATATCATATTCAAAATTTTTCATATAATATACCACTCCTAAATTGTAAGTTGTCGCTAGCTTTCTATAGTTTTTTAAATAATTCCTTTTGTTCTAAATATGTTATTAATTTATAAAAATGTCTATCACTTTCATTTATCCATATTGTTTGTTTATCTGACATATTAAGTTCAATTTTATCAGTCAGAAAATGACGACTATATCTTCTATGATATTTAGCACTTAATATGTCATTTTCTTTATAATAATAAACTTGTCCTATTTCGTTTTTATATAAAATTTCTTTATTATTAATAGATAGAGTAAAATTTATAAATCTATCATAAGCATGTATGCGAAAAAGCAAAATAAAGATAATAACGCTTAATAAAATAAATAATATATGAGAAATTATTGTTGGTATTGGTATTATATTAATAATTGCTAATATTAAAAGAAATAGCAAAAGTTTCACAAATATGCGAAGAAAACTTTTTTCATTACATTTTATATTATCCACAATTCCTATGTTTTCTAAATCCTCTAAACTATAATATGAAATTTTTTTATTCTGATTCATAAATATTTATCTCCCCTACAACTTACTAGTTATCTAATTGTTTGATAGTTTTATATCTATATTTTTTACCTAAAAGCTTTCTAAAAGGTAGGAAAGTGATACAGAAAGTATCTCTCCAACACATAGAAAATCAAGTTTTCTAATTCTCTGTTTTAGTTTAAAAAGTACAAAAAAAATACAGAGTTCCCAACATAGTATATTCTAATTTATTTAATATTTTCATATACTTCTTTTAGAATTTCATATCGCTTTGCTATAATCTTTTTATAGAAATTTTTTCTTGCTGTAGACATACCTTCCACATCATCAATAAATCTATTTATTGTATCTATATTAATATTTAAAAATAATCTTTTAATAGCTTTATTACATTCTTCATTATTCATTTGTTTCATATATGTCATATGATTAATTTTTTTCCCATTTTCTTTTAAACAAGAATAACTATTAATTGCTAAGTTTTTTAATTCTGTTTCATTTATTTTTTCAATTTCTTCTTCTTCAAGCATTGGATTCAAAGCAGAACCACAATCATATATTGGAGAAAATTTTACTTTTCCTGTATTTTTATTCAATAGAAATCCCCAGTTACCATTGTGTCTGTCTGTATTTCCAATTAAACTATCAATAACAAACATATTCCAAAATTTCTGTTTTGTTTCTTCTGTATGAATCATTTTACTTTCTTCTATTACTTCCATAATATCATTTAATTCTGTTTCTATCTTTTTATCTGGATTTGTGCTTAATGCTAAATTTTCAAATTCATATAGTATATTCTCGTCGTTTGTAAAATCCTCACATGCACATACTATCTTTTCTTTTCCATTATAGTTATACTTCCCCAGTATTGTATTTTGAACTTCAAAACCGCATATTTTAAATATATTGCTTCCAATATATTCTGAAAAAGCATTATTAATATAGGATATATTTTTATTTTTTTCTCTAACTGGATCTGGAAACTTTACTAGATACTTTTTATTATTATATATTAAAGTTTTCTTTTTTTCTGAGCCTTTATAATTGTTAAATTCTTCTATTGCATTTGTAAAATCTATCATCTTATTTTCTCCTATTAACTTTTTTTGTTTATATTACTTTAAAATTAGCAATAAAAATTAATGTTATCTACACCATAAAAACTTTTCCATTCAGATACAATGTAAAAATAATTATATTGAATAGATTTAAATAATCTATTCAAATCATGCTTTGGAATTCTACTATTATTATTCTCTAAAATACAATCTCCACTTTTTGTAATCCAAACCTTTGTTGCATTTGCAGTAGGATTTCCCTTGCAAATATGAACGTGTATAGGTTCAAAATTTTCATTTGCCCAAAAGAATATTGTATATCCTAAATAATTAAAAAGATTAGGCACTTTGTATTCCCCCTTTTCTAGCTACATCAAAAAAGTATCCAGCACCTCTTTCAACTACTGTTTTAAATATTGCAATTTCATCTTCTGTATAATGTCCATCTTGTTTTACTATATCATAACTTGGTAATTCAAATATTACTGTATCAAAACCATACTCCCTTGGTCTTTCAAAACAAACAATAAGATATTCTTCTCCATTTTCCTTTTTACGAATATCTGAAGATACCACCAAAGTTCCGTCCGCATAAGTAACAAATTCGTGCATCATTTTAAATCCCCCTCCTTTTAGCTTCTTAAATATATTGTACCTAGTATATCACATTTACTGTCATTTTGCTACATTATTAAAATAATTTCTTTGAATTCATTTCTTTTATATATTTCATTCTAAAAAACAATAATTAAAATTATTTCTTTTTAATTTCAATCATTGTCTTTATTTACTATAAATAGGCTATCTCTCTATGCTTTTTCACCTTTTAAATTTATGGACATTAAGGGTTTAGGTGTATGATTTCCTACTATATGTCCCTCATCAATCATTTGCTTAACTAAATCTGGCTGAGAATTCACATAGTGAGCAGTTATAAAAAAAGCTGCTTTAACATGATTATTTTTTAAAATTTCTAAAATTTTGTTTGTATAGCCTGCCTCATATCCTTCATCAAAGGTTAAATAAATAAATTTCTTCTCTTTATTGCCTAAACAAATACCATTATTATTTTCTAGAACCTCTTTATTTTTATTACCCACATCTGGTTGTTCATGATTATCGTTTCTCTTTATGCCCCAACCAATCTTTTTATTGCTTAATCCATTAGAACTTGAAGTATTAAGATCCATATCTGTATTTTTCTGAAAAATACTAAGCGAAAATATACCTACAATTAAAATTGATAAAAATATGTACTTAAAAAAATGATTATTTTTTGTAACATTCATAATATTACCTCCTAAATTTTCTTACATCATTAATTTTATTCTACAGTTAAATTTGTAATTTTCTATTGACAATATAATTTTTTTAGATTATATTGTTATTGTTTGCTGGAAAATAAAGGTAATTGACGATTTATGTCGATATCTGTTTTTCCATTTTTATTTACTATATTTATATTAAAGGAGAGAATAATATATGTTAAATTTTGTTATTTGTGATGATAACCTCAATATATTAGATAGATTAGAAAAAATGTTAGAAAATATATTCAACAATAACAATTTTGAAGCATCCATTACCTACAAATCTGATAATTCAAATGACATTTTAAATTTTATTACTACTAACAAAGTAGATGTCATTTTATTAGATATTAATTTAAAATCTAAAAAGAGTGGATTAGAATTAGCTCATGAAATTAGAAAAAAGAATAAAGATGCTTATCTAATTTTTACAACAGGACATTTAGAATATGCAATGCTCGCATATAAATACAAAACTTTTGATTATATAGCTAAACCAATAAATTATGATAGATTAGAAGAAACAATTATAAGACTATTTGATGATATTAGTGAAACTCCCAAAAAATATATAAGTATAGATAACAAAAATACTTTAATTAATGAAGAAGATATAATATTTATCAAAAAAGACTCTACTAAATTACTTTTTCATACACTCACTAATGATTATGATACCTATAATTCTTTCAACAAATTTCAGAAAAAATTACCTAGTCATTATATAAGATGTCATAAGTCCTATATAATAAATATAAACCATATAAAAAATGTAGATCCTGTATGTAACACAATTAATTTTAAAAATGGTGATTCTTGTGCAATAGGACCTAAATATAAAACTGGTTTAATGGAGGTTTTAAATGATTACAGAAATATTGAATAACCTATGGATTGCACTAAGTACACCAAATGAGCTTTTGATTAATTTATTTGCAATTCCTGCTGGTTTTATTGAAAACTATTTACTTATGAAATTATTTATAAGTTTATTTAACTTTCAAGTAACTGATAAACAAAAAATTCTCTATGTACTATTAATTACAATTGCTGGTTTTATATCCATGTATATTATTCCTAATCCATTTAATTTGGTATTAAATTATATTTTTATGATTGCTTTGGCATATTACATTTTCAAAATTTCTTTATTAAAAAGTGCAATATCTATACTAGCATCTGTTATAATGTTCAATATATTTGGTATATTGATTATGAATCCATATATGACACTTTTACAAATAAATGCTGAGCAATTATCAACAATTCCTAAATATAGATTTTTATATGTTATAATAATGTATACCTTTGTAGCAATTATAATATATATGCTTAAAAATAAGCATTTTAAAATTACTTTCTTGGAAGATATCGATAAAAAAACAAAATTTATAATTTTTTTAAACTTCCTTTTTGGAATTATAATGATAATTGTACAATCTGTTATTGCAATTTATTATATTGATAAACTTCCTATTATAATTACTTTTTTAAGCTTTATATCAATCTTAGTTTATTTTATTTTGAATATATATAGCTTAACAAAAGCTTTTGATTTAAATTTAACTAAAAGGAAATTAGAAAGTGAAAAAGAATATAATAATACTTTACATATATTGCATGATAATGTTAGAGGCTTTAAACATGATTTCGATAATATAGTTACTACCATTGGTGGATATATTAAGACTGAAGACATGGAAGGTTTAAAAAAGTACTATTCACAATTAGAAGATGACTGTGAGAAAGTAAATAATTTATATATCTTAAATCCAGATATAATAAAAAATGATGGAATTTATAATTTATTAACTAAAAAATACTATGAAGCAGAGTTTAAAAATATAAAAGTTAATATTACCTTTTTATTAGATTTAAGTATTTTAAATATGAAAATCTATGAATTTGCAAGAATATTAGGAATTTTACTTGATAATGCAATTGAAGCTAGTTCAGTTTGTGAAGAAAAAATAATTAATTTAATTTTTAAAAATGATCAAAAAAACCATAGGCAATTAATAATTATTGAAAATACTTTTAAAAATCATGATGTAGATACGGAAAAAATATTTGAAAAAGGTATTTCTGAAAAAGAAAATCACACAGGACTTGGTTTATGGGAAGTTAGGAAATTGGTTAAGAAAAATAATAATATTAATTTATTTACATCAAAAAATAAAAAGTATTTTATTCAACAATTAGAAATATATGAAAATTAATTAAAACTATACAATCCAAATAAAAAACAACCTTTAAGGTTGTTTTTTATTTGGATTGTATGTATAACCTTTAAGTTATATTTTTATAAAAATAGCATAAATAAATAATTTTATATATGCTAATATAAATAACACTAGTCTTTAATCATAGATGTAGGCATTTTTGGTTGATGGAATACTGCCACCATAAAGCATGCTGTATTTGTTGCCTTTGCATATTTTTCTGCTAATTTAGCTAAAAATTTGAACATTAAAATCCCTCCTTAGTAAAATCTATAATATAAGATATTTTACCGGCATATATCTTATACTAAACATTTTCAATTGAAGTATTTTTATATACTTCATATCCATACTTATTGTTTGTTAATCTATATGCTATCTTTGTAATTGTTAACGTTTGAATAAAATTTGATAATATTAATATATTTGAAATTGTTTCATTTTGTATAATTAGTGCTATAAATAATGATATTGTATAAGTTATATATGCTACAATTTGCTTTTTTCTTCTATCCTTTTTGTTTAATATTGGTACATACTCTGTATCTGCTGGTGCATATAGCTTTATCCTTGTCATCCCAAATATCCAAATTACTAAAACTAAAATATATTTTACCCTTGTACTTAATATATAAAATTGTGAAATAAATGGTATTATGCAATAAAAAACTGTAGTAAATAAAATGCATCCAATATGAGTTTTTAAATGTATTCCTCCAGATGCTCCTTTATATGGAATTAATACAATAAATGTAAATAGTGCTAACCAAAATATGTTTAGTATATAAGCTACTCCTAACATTATAAATATTTTTGGAATTTCCCCTATTAAGTTTTGTAATCCATAGTTTATTACTTCTGCTTTTTCGTCATTTATTTCTGGCATTTCTTTTCTAATTTTGTTGGTTAAAAAAGTACAGATTTTATCTATCATTTTTTCACCTCACTTTATTACCAACATTATTATAGCATCGTTTATACATCTTTCTATTTTTTGTTTTACGAAACTAATGAATTCTTTTATAAAAGTTCTATTTTTTTCTTTTCATATATGCTTTTTTGTATAAAAATGAATTTATTTTTGTATATTGAATTAAATAAATAATGAAATAATTAGAAACTAAGCAAAAATATTTAAAAGAAGAAATTGGATTTATCTTAATAAATGAATATGGTTAAATGTTAAGGTGTAATTATAATTTTAAATTTACGGAATTTTGTAAAAATTTGTTCTATTCGCTCGTATTATGAAAAAAATATAGTGTATATTAGTTAATGAAATGAGAATAAGCGGAGTGTGTTGCCACCTTTGACATCTTGTATATACATAAACCTCTACGACTTTTAGTTGTAAGACTGATTATGAGGGTGGTGCTATGGTAAAGTCAGCCTTAATAACTATTACATATCTACTTTTCTACGGATTAGTAGGAGTAACTATCATAAATGTTGCTTTGTTAGTCATCATCTGTTATTTACTACATAAGCAATAAAAAATAACCATTCTGCTTTGATGAGAGGAATGGTTATTAACATTTTTCACGGCAACCACGAAGTGGTTTCTCATTTCTTATTTTTATTATACACAGATTTTTTATTTTTGTCAAATGGAATTTAAAAAAATTTTACTATTCAGACCTAGTTGCACACATTCATAAAAAATTGCCCATTTTTTTGAGCAATTTTTTGTTTGGTAGCGAAGGGGAGACTCGAACTCTCGACATTTCGGGTATGAACCGAACGCTCTAGCCAACTGAGCTACTTCGCCATAACGATATTTATTATAATAGTAGTTTGTACATTTGTCAAGATAAAAATACAAGAATTTTTTATTCTTGTATTTTTTCTATATTAAATTTCTACATTCTTTCATTATCTAAACTATTTTTATCCTTATCTTTTGTTTCTGCTTTCTCTTTATGCATTTTTTCTATAGCTATTTTAGCATCTTCTTTTAGGTTATTTCTTTTAAATGTAGTAACTTTATAACTTTGTTTAAATAAATTATTTGCTAATTTATCACTTTCTTCTAAAGATTCTAACAAAGTTTTCTTAACTTCATCTGATATATCATTATTTAATAAGATATTTTCTTCCTCTGATTTTTCAGGTTTCTCTGTACTCCAGAACATACTTTTAAACATACTAAGAAAGTCAGTTTTTTTTGTTTTTAAAATTATATTTTTTTCTTTCATATTTTTCTTAAAGATAAACTTTAAGTTTTCACCTCTCTTATTTTTTAATAACTATTTTTATTTTAGCACATATTAACTGGAAAATCAAGACTTTTATAATTATTTTACATATTCATATGATTAATTTATGATAATGTCTTAAGTAGTAACTTTAGAAAATGTCCCAAT
>CAMXQV010000013.1 GCA_947245515.1 uncultured Clostridium sp.
TTTTATTTGAATAACTTTACGCCTTTTTAGAAAAATTTCATTTTTTTATCCTGATGATAAAAATATTGACATATTATAAAAAACATGTTATCATTTTAACTATAAAAACAAAGAAAGAAGGAAATAAAATGAAATTAAATATATTTTTAAACCAATTACATCATCATCGTAGGAGCTTGTAACTATTGCTTAATTGCGTAGGTACAGGCTAAAAATACTGTGCCTACGATAGTTTAAAAATATATAATTATAGATATATTAAAAATACTATTTGTAGGAAAAAAACTATAAATAGTATTTTTTTGTATATCTATTTTTTATATGCTAGGAAAGTATATCTTTCCAATTGTATAAAAAGTTACAATCGCTAGCTCTTTGAAAAAATTTCAACTCTTTGCTCTGAAACTCAAAATTGGCAAAAAAAATTAAAGAAAGGTGGAAATTTTATGAAAAGTAAAGAATTAAAAAATGTAAGAGGAAGTATCGATTATGGAGGAAAAGACGCAATAATTAGAAATTTTATTTCAAAAACCTTACAAGAAACCTTTGAAAAATATGGATACAGTCCATTAGAAACATCCATTTTATGTTATTATGATATATTAGCTTTAAAATATGATGAAGATAATTATATTTTAAAAGAAATATATAAAGTAACAGATCAAGGTAATAGAAATTTAGCATTACGATATGATTTAACAGTACCATTTGCAAAATATATAGCATCTAATACAAATATAAAACTTCCATATAAAAGATATGAGATAGGAAAAGTATTTAGAGATGGACCTATAAAAAAGGGAAGGACAAGAGAATTTATACAATGCGATATTGATAGTGTAGGAATTGAAGGGCAAATGATTGAAGCAGAGTTAATTTCAATATTTGTTGAAGGCTATAGAAGATTAGGAATAGATATTATTATTAAATATAATAACAGAAAATTAATGAATGGGATAATTGAAATTTGTAATATTGATAATGATAAAACCAGTCAAGTCATAACTATAATAGATAAAATAGAAAAATTATCTTATGAAGAAATAAAGCTAGACTTTAATAAAATTGGAATAAAAGAAAATCAGATAGAAACTCTTATGAAATATTTAAAAATAGAATTTAATGAGTTAAATAAAGTAATTAAAAATGTTTCAAATACAAAACTAAAAGAAGGATTAAATGAAATTGAAAAATTAAATAGATATATAAAAGACCTGAACTTAACTGAATATGTAAGATTTTCACCAACACTTGCAAGAGGGCAAGAATATTATACTGGAACAATATTTGAAGTGTATGTTGCAAATGGAAGTATAAAATCAAGCATTGGAGGAGGTGGTCGATATGACAATATGATTGGAGAGTTTATAAATGATGGAAAAAAATATCCAGCAGTTGGAATAAGTTTTGGATTAGATGTAATCTTCGAAATATTAAGGGAAAAACAAACATATTTATACAATGCAGAAGTTTATATAGTTCCAAGGGAAAATAATACACTAGCATTAAAAATAGCTGATGAATTAAGAAAAAATGAAGTAAAAGTTGATATAGAAATGAATAATTTGAAATTAAAAAAAGCATTAAGTATTATAAATGAGAAAAAAGTTCCAATTGTTATAATTCTTGGAGAAAATGAAATAAAAGAAAATAAAATAATTATAAAAGATATGAAAAATAATTTTCAAATACTTGAAGACATTAAGGATTATATGGAAACAATACAAGAATTACTTTCTATTGGAGAAATCAAATATAAAATCTTAAATCCAGGAGGAAATAAAACAGCATTAATTAAAGGGTGTGCGTATACAAATAATCAAAAAAAATTAATTAATAAAATGATAATGGATAAGTATTCACAAGTAGAGCAAGTAGGATTTTTAAGTAATAAAATAAATCGTTTAGAAATGGCTGGTGGAGAATTTTGTATGAATGCAACTAGATGTGCTATATATGAATATTCAAAGGAAAATAAAGAAAAAGTTGAACTTTCAGTATCAGGAACTAATAAAAAATTAATAGGTAGAAAATTAAATGATAATAAAGTAGAAGTAAAATTAGATATAGGTAAAAATATAGAAGAATTAATTGAAGCAAAAAATGAATTTACTTGTGTAAAGATAGATGGAATACTAATAGCTATTTTAGATGAAGAAAAATCAAAAAAATATATTCAAAAATTAAGAGAAAATGAAGAAACAACAAAAGATGAATTAAAACAATTAATGATAACAGAAATTGCTTCAGAAGAAAAAGCGATAGGAATAATGTTATTAGAAAAAGAATCAGGAAAAATAAAAATAAATCCTATTGTTTGGGTAAAAGAAATAGATACAGTATTTTATGAAACAGCATGTGGTAGTGGTAGTTTAGGAATAGCAATATATAATTATTTGAAAAACAAAGATAAAAAAATAGAACTAATACAACCATCAGGATATAGTATTAATATTGAACTTGAAGGAAATAACAACTATATAGAAAATGCTATTATTAGTGGAATTATAGAGGAGGAATAGTATGCAGTCAAAAGAAATATTAAGAAATTTAGTTCAATTTGACACCTATAAGGACAAAGAAAATGAAAAAATAATCAACTATATTCAACAAATTTTAGAAAAAAAGGGATTTAAAACAGAATATAAGACTAAGTGCTTAATTATGAGTATAAAGGAAAAATATAATTTAGGATTTTTAGGACATACTGATACTGTACAAGGTGGAAGTGATTGGATATATAATCCTTTAGAACTAATCGAAATTGACAATAAATTATATGGTTTAGGTGTTTGTGATATGAAAGGTGGTATTGCAGCAATCCTAAATGCAGTATTAGATACAGATTGGAACAAATTAAATTATGGAATTAAGTTGTTTTTTACTTATGATGAAGAAATAGGATTTGAGGGAATAAAAGAAATAAATCAATTAAATATAGAAATGCCTAAAACCATGATAATAGGAGAACCAACTAATAATGAAATGATGAATGGAAGCAAAGGTTTATTAGAATTTAAAATTGATTTTAAAGGAAAATCGGCTCACTCGAGTAATCCAGAAAATGGAATAAATGCAATAGAGCAATGTATGGAGTTTTTAGAAGAATTAAAAAAATTTCATAATACCTTAAAACTTGAAACTGATAATAGATTTGATATTCCTTATACAACTATGAATGTAGGAAAAATAGATGGAGGCAAAAGTATAAATATTGTTCCAAATAGTTGTACAACATATATAGACTTTAGAATAATAAATGAAAAACATAGAATAAAGATTTTTGAAATGATAAATAACTTACAAAAAAAGTATAAATTTAAATATAAAATAGTAAATGATATTAAACCTTTTATAAGTGAAAGCAAAGAAAGTAAAACAACAAATTTTATAACAGAAGCTAGTTTTATACAGTCAAAAAATAGATACATACTTGGTACAGGACCAATAAATGCACATGAAGCAAATGAATATATTACAATAGAAAGTTTAGACAAATTGGTCAAACAATACAAACAAATAATAGATGAATTATGTTTGTAGAAATTGACTTTGTTATATATTAAAAAATATATATAGTGTAGTATTTAAACAATGAATAATTTCTAGTTTATAGGGAGGTATGCTTTATGCGAATTGTAATAGACACTAACATTTGGATTTCAGCAATAATTACAGAAGGAAGAATAAGCAAATGGCTGAAGGATGTTTGTGAAAACAAAGATATTATTATTATATTAAGTACATCTATTTTATCTGAAATAAAGGCTGTTCTTCAAAATGATAATAGAAACCGAAGAAAAAAGAAAAAACGGAAATGTTTTACTGAAGAACATATTAAAAAGTTTGAAGAGTTATTAAATAAAGCAACATTTGAAATTGTAGAATCAAAATCAATAGATGGTTTAGATATTTATATTAGAGATGAAGATGACATTCATATCATAGAAGCAGCAATTATTGGAAAAGCAGATGTTCTAATTAGTGGTGATAAAGATTTTGAAGAAGTGCAATCGTCACTATTCAAAATAATGAAACCTTCTGAATTTTGAAAAAATAAATCTACTTCAAAAGTGAAGTAGATTTATTTTTAAATTAAAATATGAAAAAAATTTATACCTAGATAAAAATTGAAAAAATTCGTTAAAATAGTAGCATTTATGAAAAATTGCGGGTATAATAAGGAAAGATATAAATTATATGATAAAATGAGACATGAAATATTAAATGAAATAAATAATAAAATAGTTTATAAAGATGTGTTAGACGTTATAAAAAAATAAATAAGATAGGATGTGGTAAAATGATAGAATTAGACGAAAACACAAGATCACTTCAAACAATAAAACAAAAAATAAAAGAATTGGGTGAATCTCTTTGACCTTGCTAAATTAGAACAAGAACTAGAAAAATTAGAACAAGAAACTGCCCAACCTAAGTTTTGGGAAGATTCCAAAAACTCAAACAAAGTATTATCAAAAATAAAACAATTAAAAAATAAAACAACAAATTATAATAAGATAGTAACAGAAATAGATAACTTATTAGAAATGACAGAATTAGTAAAGATAGAAGCAGATGAAGATATAGAAAAAGAAATAATAAGTAATACAAACAATGTAAAAAAAGAACTAGAAAAGTTTGAACTAACAACCTTATTATCAGGAAAATATGACAACAATAATGCTATAATAACTATACATCCAGGAGCAGGTGGAACCGAATCTCAAGATTGGGCAGAAATGTTATATAGAATGTATACAAGATGGGCAACAAAAAATAGTTATCAAATAAAAGAATTAGATTATTTAGATGGGGAAGAGGCAGGACTAAAAAGTGTGACCTTTGAGATTATTGGTGAAAATAGCTATGGATATATGAAATGCGAAAAAGGTGTCCATAGACTTGTTAGAATATCACCTTTTGACAGTGGTGGAAGAAGGCATACTTCCTTTGCATCTGTTGAAGTATTGCCAGAAATAACAGATGATATAGAAATAGAAATTAATCCAGATGACTTACGAGTTGATACCTATAGAGCCTCTGGAGCTGGAGGTCAACATATAAATAAAACCTCCTCAGCAGTAAGAATAACACATATACCAACAAATATAGTAGTAGCTTGTCAATCAGAACGTTCACAAATTCAAAATAGAGAAACTGCTTTAAAAATGCTAAAATCTAAATTATTAGATTTAAAAGAAAAAGAACAAAAAGAAAAAATTGAAGATTTAAAAGGAGACCAGAAAGATATAGCTTGGGGAAGTCAAATTCGTTCATATGTATTTTGTCCATATACAATGGTAAAAGATCACAGGACAAATTATGAAGTAGGTAATGTAGAAGCGGTAATGAATGGTGAAATAGATGATTTCATGGAAAATTATTTAAAATCACAAATCTAAAAAATAGACATAATTTCAAAATAGAACATATAATATAAAGAGTTGTATTTAATTAAATAAGCTCTTTATATTTTTTTAAAGAGGTGGTCCAAGTGGACACAATAGTTATGAAATTTGGAGGTAGCTCTGTTGCAAGTAATGAAAAACTTAAAACAGTTGCTAATAAAATAATAGATTTATATAATAAAGAAAATAATATTGTTGTTGTACTATCTGCACAGGGAAAAACAACAGACAAATTAATATCAGAAGCTAAGGAATTATCTACAAACATAAGTAATAGAGAAATGGATGCATTATTAAGTACAGGAGAACAGATATCAATAGCTAAATTAAGTATCTTACTAAATAGTATGGGATATGAAGCAATATCTCTAACTGGATGGCAAGCTGGAATATATACAAACAATACAAATCAGAATGCTTTAATAGAAAAAATTAATACATCAAGAATTACAAAAGAACTTCAAAAACGAAAAATTGTAATTATTGCAGGCTTTCAAGGAATAAATGAAAATTTAGATATAACAACTTTTGGAAGAGGAGGTTCAGATACAACTGCCTTAGCAATAGCAGCAGCTTTAAAAGCAAAAAACTGTTACATTTTTTCAGATGTTGATGGTGTATATACAACAGATCCAAATAAAGTAGAAACATCAAAAAAACTATCAGCCTTATCCTATAATGAAATGCTAGAAATATCTAGTGAAGGAGCAAAAGTTCTTCATAATAGATGTATAGAAATAGGCGACAAATTCAAAATTCCTATTATTACAAAATCTACTTTTAATAATAAACCAGGTACTGTAATTTCTGATATCATAGAAGAAAATACTGTTAAAAGCGTAGTAAAAAAAGATGTTTCTAGAATTTCAATTGTTGGAAATGGTATTATTAGAAATGTTAATATAATAAAAAATATTTTAAAAATAATAGAATATGAAAAACTTGAAATGCTAGAATTTGACGTATCAGAATCTAAAATTTCCATTACCTTTAAAAATGTTGTAGATGATGAGGTACTAAATAAAATTCATGAATTAGTTATTATATAATCTAAATACTTTTAGTGTTATAAAAAGATAACTAAAATAGTGTTGAAAATAATAAAAATATAGCTAGAAAAAAAACTATTTTTAGGTATAGTTTTTTATACAATAGGAAAGTCATACTTTCCTATTGTATAAAAGCTACAATCGCTAGCCCTTTGAGATTTTCTCCTTACTGTCGAAAACTCAAATCGGGCAAGAACAAATTAAAGAAAATAAAAGATTTTCTTATTTGTTCTTATATATTAGTAAGTTAGGTTGTGAAAAAAGCTTAATTCTAATTTTTAGTTCTAAACTAGACAAACTGTGAATATATATAATTTAGCAAGAAAAAATAAGGAGGTAGGGGATATGACAATAGAAGAAAGAAAAACAATAAACTCTACAGGAGTTATACAAAATCTAATACTAGAAAATAGAGGAAAATTAAGTATCTCTGGTGTATTAGATGTACTAAGCTTTGATGACCAAGTAGTAATATTAGAAACAGAATTAGGACTACTTACTGTAAAAGGAGAAAACTTAAGAATAAATAAGCTAAGTATAGATACATCTGAAGTTATAGTAGAAGGAGACATATCCTCATTAAACTATAGTGACAAAACTACAGAAAAAAGCAAAGGAAGTTTAATGAGTAAAATATTCAAATAAAAAAAGGAGGTCAAATAATTAAATGATAACCACACAAGCTAAGTTATTTTTGATTTTCACAGTAAATGGAATTATAATTGGATTATTATTTGACTTTTTCAGAATTTTACGAAAATCCTTTAAGACAAAAGATTTTATAACTTATATAGAAGATATCATATTTTGGATTTTAACAGGATTTATTATATTGTATTCTACATTTACCTTCAATAATGGAGAAATCCGTTTATTCCTATTTGTAGGAATTATTTTAGGAATTTTATTATATATGTTATTCATTAGTAGCTATGTAATAAAAATCAATGTATCCATTATTACTTTTATAAAAAAACTTGTAATAAAGATCTTTAATATAGTAATAATACCATTTAAATTCATATACAAACTAATAAGAAAAGTATTTTTCAAACCAATTTCCTTTTGTATTATAAATATCAGGAAAATTTCTACAAAATTTCTCAATAAAATCCATAATAAAGTAAAAACCAAAACAAAAATAAAAAATAGTGCAGAAAATTAAGAATAAAGGAAGGAATTTAAAAGAAAATGTAGAATAATATAAATAGAGATATCCATACGGATTTGCACATTAGAATTGGAGAGAAGATTACTTATGAAAAAAACCAGAAAAATTTATAAAATCTTATTTATTTTAATAATAGCCATATATATCTTATACATAATAATAGAACAACAAAAAACTCTAAACCAATATTGTAAAAACATAGAAGATTTATCAGAAAAAATAGAAGTACAAGAAGAATACAAAAAAGAACTAGCAAAAAAGAAAGAAGATGTTAATTCCTTAGAATTTATAGAACAAACAGCAAGAGAAAAGCTTGATATGTATTATCCAAATGAAAGAGTATATGTAGACAATGGAATGTAATTATTAAAATTACATTCTTTAATCTTTTTAGAACAAATATATTTATTTTAACACAAATATATGTTATAATTTAAAATATAATTTCTATTTATAATTTAATTCTAAAAAAATTCCAAAAAAACAAAAAAAGAATAAAGGAGGAAGATATGATAAATTTAAACTCATTAACAATAACAGAATTAAAAGCCTTAGCAAAAGAAAACAACATAAAAAATATATCGAAATTAAAAAAAGAAGAATTAATAGAAGTCTTAAAACAAATACTACCAGAACAAGCAGAAGAAAAAACACAAGACACCAATACAAATTTAACCTTAAACGAAGAAAAAGCAACCTATGACTCAAAAGGTAATAGAATAGTAGATTACAAATTAACCAACGAAGATGATGTAATAGTTGAAGGAATATTAGACATATTACCAGATGGATATGGATTTTTAAGAGGAGACAACTTCTTATCAAGTGATAAAGATGTATATGTATCAATGGTACAAATAAGACGATTTAGACTAGACA
The DNA here is from genome assembly GCA_947245515.1 of uncultured Clostridium sp. GTDB lineage: Bacteria > Bacillota > Clostridia > TANB77 > CAG-508 > CAG-269. The sequence goes on from CAMXQV010000013.1 coordinate 8,511, forward strand.
CAGGAGATATAATAAAAGGAATATCAAGATTTAAAGAAGGCGAAAAATTCCCATCTTTAATATTTGTTGGTGAAGTAAATGGAGAACATCCAGAAAAAGCAATGAAAAGAAAAAGATTTGACGAATTAACACCAATATATCCAAATGAAAGATTAAAACTAGAAACAAACCCAAACGAATATGCAACAAGAATAATAGACCTAATGTGTCCAATAGGAAAAGGGCAAAGAGGAATGATTGTTGCACAACCAAAAGTAGGAAAAACAACCCTACTAAAAAAAGTAGCAAACAGTATAACAACAAATAATCCAGAAGTAGAATTAATAGTATTATTAATAGATGAAAGACCAGAAGAAGTAACAGACATGAAACGTTCAATAAAAGGACAAGTAATCCATTCAACCTTTGATGAACTACCAGAACATCATGTAAAAGTTGCAGAAATGGTTTTAGAAAGAGCAAAAAGGCTAATAGAACAAGGGAAAGACATAGTAATATTATTAGATAGCATAACAAGACTTACAAGAGCCTACAACTTAGTAATACCATCATCTGGAAGAACTTTATCAGGAGGAATTGATCCAGCAGCCTTACACAAACCAAAAAAATTCTTTGGAGCAGCTAGAAACATAGAACATGGTGGAAGTTTAACAATATTAGCAACAGCCTTAATTGAAACAGGAAGTAGAATGGATGATGTAATCTTTGAAGAATTCAAAGGAACTGGTAACATGGAAGTACATTTAGACAGAAAATTATCAGAAAGAAGAATTTTCCCAGCAATTGATATAAATAAATCTGGAACAAGAAGAGAAGACTTACTATTAACACCTAAAGAAAAGGAAACAGTATTTGCTTTAAGAAAAGCCATGAATAGTATGCCAGTTGCGGATGTTACAGAACAAGTTATCTATCAAATGACACAAACTAGAAATAACGATGAATTTATTGATAAAATTGATGATTATTTAAAGAGATTTAAATAAAAATAATACTATAAGTCAATACAACGCCCTTATGTGACCACATAGATCTTTACTAGTTGTATTAAAAGAAAAAATATGATATCTAAAAAAATACAAGTAAAAATATCTTCTAGAATAAAAAAGGATCAATGTCTCTTAATAAGAGGTGAAGGGAACTATAATTCTAAAATAGAAAAAAAAGGAAATTTATATATAAAAATAGATGTAAAATAGATTAAAATATAAATATATAATTAAGAAAGGAATTTATAAAGATGTTAGAAAAAGAAAAAATTTTCTTAAAAGATATTTTGAATTTTGAAGAAATACGAAATAAACTTCCTGATAGAAGAATTAAATTAAGATTTAATAAATATAAAGAATATGATGATATTACATATAACTTTGTTGAATGGTATAAAGAAAATAAAGAAGGAAAAAGATTTAATGATAGTTTATTAACAGTTTGGTCAAATAAACAAAAACGTATTCAAGATAATGATATAATTTTTCAATTTATAGAGATTTTGTCACACAAATGGTTGTTTGTAAATGTACACAAAATTATTTCGACAGAAGAAAATATAGCTAAAGCTGAAAATTTAACAGAATTTGAAAAATACTTTGGAAGGTTAGTGGTTGATTTTAAGAATTTAGGACAAAATTGGTATTATATTGATGAAAATATTATAAATAATATTCAAGTATATGAAATTAAAAAGAAACCTTATTTGGATTGTGTAGACGAATTTAAAGGCTTTGAATATGTTTCAAAACAATACAAAGATTTAAAACAAATAATTGACTCAGATGTATGGAGAAGTGCTTTAAGTAGTGTATATGGAGTATATGTTATTACCGATATGCATACAGGAAAATTATATATAGGTTCAGCATATGGCGAAAATGGAATTTATGGTAGATGGAAAGTATATTTAAAAGATGGTTATGATAAAGATGAAGTTGAAAATGGAAATTACCCTAATAAGCAATTGTATAATTTAGTAAAATTAAATGGAATTTCTTATATTGAAGATAATTTTCAATATTCAATTTTAGAAATATTTCCAAAAACAATAGATACAAATAAAGTTTTAGAAAGAGAAGCTTATTGGAAAAAAGTTTTTAAAAGCAAAGAATATGGTTATAACGATAATTAAGTTTTTATATACTTAAAATTTAGGAGAGGTAGTAAGCAAGTGATATTATAGCTTGCTTTTTTTGATAACATGACATTGCACAAAATCAAAGTTTTGTGCAAATAAGAATAGGATCAAAATATAGAATACCTGGTTTAGTTTAGGTATCCTTTCCAAGTCTTGGTACTACTTGCTTGTAGGCTCTTAATAGTATCTTATATTTGGTTATTTTATTCTATTTCATATTCATTTTCAGTATAACGGCTATTTTTTATTTTTACTATATTTTATATTCATAATTATAATTTTCTTTCATTATATTTGTATTCTTATATTAGATCACATATTTTAAACAACAACTTATATTACTTAAATAAAAAAACGCCTAAAAAACGATTTTAGAGCTTCGCTTCAAAATAGCCTTATTTTATAGACAACAACTATATGGCTAATTTTTAAAAACGGCTTAAAATCGATTCTCGTGCGTCGTTATTTTTGTGTTTTTTGAGTTAAAACTCAGTTGCTGCAATAATTACAAAGATTTGTACATATTACTAAAAATTACATATTAATATAATAAATATATATGAATTTATAAGAATAAATTTATATAAGTATTATAATATGAAGATTTTATTAAATGCAAACTAAAGTTATTAATAATTTAGATGATTAACTTTATTAGTAAATGATAAAAATGTCTTAAAAACGATTTTCAGAGCTTAGAATTTATAAAATTAATTAGTAATTGTAAAATAATCATAAAAAATTCGTAATTAACAAATGTTCGATTTTTGAAATTTATATAAAAATTTGCGGACAAAATTTAAAATTTATAAATTCACAATTTTACCTTTTGTTTATATTAAAGCATGCTTGGAATATTTTGTAAATTCTTAAATACCCCCACTCTGCAAAACGCTTGCATCGTGGGGGCTTTTCGTCACTCTTTAATTTCACATTTGAAAACATCTGGTTCTTCTTCTTTTATTGTGCAATACTTACTCAACATATTTTTGAAATATTCGAAACATTTGTAAAACCAAGTTACATTTTCCAACGAATATCTAATTAAGAACTTATCCTTTTCTGGTTCAGAAGGACATCTCAAAACTGCACTAATATGAGTATCACTCTTTTTCACGGAAATTGAAATATCTTTGTTGGATAACTTCTCACAACATTCTAATACATCAGTTACTGTTAGTATTATAAGCTCATCTTCAGTTTCGCCTAATTCTTCCCCTCTTAGTCTTTGTAGACTCCGCTTTTTCAAAACTTCTTGATATTTTTTATCAAGAGTTTCTTCCACTATTGATTTCATGTTAATTCCTCCTTTTATTCTGAGTGACTTTATTCTACTACATAACGATTTTATTTTATCACATTTTACATAAAATCGCAAGTCTAAAACAAAAGAAAATTACTATTTATCTTTCAAATATTTTTCCCAATTCATAAAAGCATGTCCAATTCTCAAAACAAATGCTTTAAAATTTTCTTCATCAACTGTATAAAAAACTATATAATTTCTTACATTAATTTTCCTTACATTTTTATGTCCAGTTAGTTCTTCATCTAAAATAGGCATACTTTCTGCTACATTTTCTAAATTTCTTAGTTCTTGCTTAAACAAAATCTTATATTTGTCTGCTATAATATCTTCTAACAAATTATATCTAAGATATGAAATGATATTTTCTAAATCTTGTTCTGCTGTTTCTGACATTTCTACTATATATTTTTTCACAGTATTTGCTCCAATCTTTTATATATTTTCTATTTTAGAAAAAGCCTTATCTAAAGAATATGTTTTATTAGATTTTATATCATCTAATCCTTTCTGTAACTTTTCTTTTAAATCCTTTTTACTTTTTATTGTTACACTATCTGGAGCTTCAGAATCTATATGAGATAATTTTAAATATTCCATAAAATCGATAACTTGGTTTACAAGTTCTTCTGGTAAAGTTTCAATTTCGTTATATAATTTTTGTTTTTCTATAGACATATTAATTTCCTCCCTAATTAATTTACATTAATATTATACCATTTCTACTAAAAAAAGTATACATACAGGATAAAATTATGAAATAATTTTTATAATCTATGTAACGGTTAATACAACAGCATTTGAAGATTATAACTGCCTAAAAAACCATACATATATTTTAAATTGTAGATAAACTATTTATGTAAAATTTATATAGTAAAATCAATAGCTACAAGTCCTAAATTTTTTACCATAAAATCTATAAAATTGAAAACCTAGTATTATCAATGCTTTTGACGGTTTTTAGTATTCTAAAATCATTGTAACTTTAAATATGTGTAATTAGGAAATTCAAATAATATAGGTTTTAATTTTGTATAATCAATTTTGCCTTTCTCATTTAAGTTTTCTTCTTGTGCATAAGTATTTTCTATTTTTAGTATAAAACTTTCAAAATTCTCTGTTTCATATACATCATCAACTTTACATTCCATAACAACTGGTGCTTCATTTATAATTGGAGCTCCTTCATTTTCTAAATAGTTGGACAAAATTTAGATTAGTTATGTTTCAAACTAATCTATAACTTGTAATCTATTATTGAAATTTATTTATAAATTCTCTTTTAGTAATATACCTCCACTAGCAACACAAATAACACCCAATATAACACACCATTTAAATTTGATAACAATTCCTGTTATTATTAAAACCGTACCCACTACTAAATTACAAACTGAAGTTATCCTTAGTGCATTTTTACTGGGATTAGGTAGGAATATAGAAACTCCCAATTTTTTATTTAATTTCTCACATATTTTATTTACTTTTCTAATCATTATATCTCCTTCTAAAATAGTAATTGTATTCCATGATTTATAATAAGCAATATACCTATACTTATTAAAATCAATATCATTTTATTTTCTTTTTTCCCTTTTCTTCTATTTAAGTATAGTAGCATCAATCCTACACCAACAAAACAAATTCCAACAATCAATATTACAATTGCTATATTATACATTGTTTCTGAACTAGGAATTGGAACCCAATCTGGAATCAAAGCTCTCATAGTATCACCTTCTAACTCTTGATTCTCTTAATTTATTACAAAGTTATTTTTAATAAAAAATAGCATTAACTAAATTATCAACCATAAAATCAATAACTTCAAAATAATTACAAGTAATAGAAAGAATATCTTTTGCATTTATTGTTGATAATAATGCACTTAAAATTCCATAGGCTTGATCCGCTTCTATTTTTAATTTAAGATTTGATAAATCAATTGCTTCTTTAAATAAGTCAAAACTATAATGTTTAATTTTAGTTATTGATTCTTCCGATAATTTAGAAATAAAAGATTGAAAGTCTGCTGTATTAACATTATACAAAATTGGATTATTAACATACTCTCTTAATAGTTCTTTCATAGATTCAGAAAATCCTGTTTTAGTCTGGTTACTTTTATTTGTGATAAAAAACTTTTCTGATAATCTCATTTGTATGTTTTCAATGGTTTCTAAAAACAAATCTTCTTTTGTAGGATAAATTGTATAAAAAGTTCCAATTGATATTCCTACTTCATCACATAAACTTTTAATATTAGTTTTTTTATATCCTTGCTTAATCCAACATTTCTCACATAGCTTTTTTAATTTTTCTCGAATTTTCTTTTTATCCTCATCTGAAAGAACAGGTTTTAATGACATCGTTTTTCCTCCTTTTAATTTCGTCTTACGAATATTTTTAAATTATATTCGTAAGCATTATACTATAATCTATATTCGCTGTCAATACGATAAGTAAGAATACTGTAATTATGAAAAAAACAGACTATTTCTAGTCTGTTCACTAAATTGTAATTTTTAATCTTTCCATTGGTCTGTAAATGCCTTTAAATCTCTCTTTGTTTCTTCTGATAACTGATTATATTCTATATCACTAATTGCTCCTTCAAGAGTATATAAGTGTACTAAACATATTTCTGGATATTTTAATTTTAATCTAAACCAAGTGTCTTTACTTCCAATCTCTTTTAATTCTTCTGCTGAATTTATACCTATTGTTTTTAGTTTTCTTTCAATTTCTTTTCCTATATTTTTTAATGAACTTAATTCTGCCATTTTTGAAACTCCTTTACTTATTGTAATTTATCTTTCTTTATATTTTTCAATTAAATCATATAAATAATTCTATTTTTCTACTTTAGTATTTTGTGTAAAATTTGTTTGTAACTCATATATATTTTTCTCATTATCTTCGTATTTTTTAAATATGGTTATTTCATTTGGAAAACGATTACTATTTTTTTCAATTTCATATAATTCTACTTCTTTTTTGTCAATAGAAAATTCTATATAATACTGTGTTTCTCTTATATCCGACTCTTGCCTTAATTGTAAAAATTCCAAACTTGTTGGATATTCAGTCAGTTCTAAAAAACCAAGTTTTATTAATTCTTCTTTTTCTTGTTGTGAAATTTTATTTAATTCAATTTGACTTGTATGAGTTCTTACAGTATCATAAATAACCAAGCTAACTATTCCGACAAAAGCAAGTATAACAATCAAAATCAATAATACACATATTTTTATTATTTTCTTACCCATATTCTCTCCTACTCTACAAATTACTATCTTATATTTCGATTATATCACAAAAGGCAAGTAATGTTCAACTAACTTACTTACCCTACACAATTGTAATTTTGCAATTACATTAAATTTAAAAAATGTCCTAAAACACCAATAATACTTCCTAAAACAATAGACATTATTATCATTGCTACTGGACTTTTTTTATCTTCTTTAGAAACTAAAATAATAACTGGAATTGCCATAAGAATAGCAACGACTCCACCTCTTAACCACCATAGGTTGTCAAACCAATTGATGCCAAAAATAATAAAAGGAACTATCACATAATATGCAAATGCTGATATGCAAGAATATTTATCAACTTTCATTTTAATCATTGGCAATACATCTATTACTCCTGCAATTATTCCTATCAATAATGTTAATAAAAAATTCATTTACTTCTCCTCCTTTCTTACAAATTACTATTAGTAAAGATGATTATATCATAAAAAGTCAATTTTATTCTACACAATTTAATAAATTTTGCAAATTAGACAAAATAAAAAGGATATGACTTTCGACAATCTAAAGAGAGAGTATAGAAAAACTTTCTCTACCAAACTTTCCTTGTATTATATCAAACTCATACTGAATTTGACTTGTATTATTACAATTAGCAAATTTTTTCACAATATCTAAATCGTTTTTGCTTGTATTATCAATTATTGACTTAGCTGTATTTATTACCACATATAACCATTGTTCTAAATTTATTAGTTGTTTTGGTCTACCTTCTAACTCTGTTTTTATTTTGTTATATTTTTCATCTTCCATGTTTAATTATCTCCTATAACTTGTATGCTACTTATCGTGTCATTAGCAAATTGTAATTTATAAACTACATACCATTATATATTCTTGTTCGTTTTCATCAATAATTTTAAATCCAACTTTTTTATACATCTTTACAGCATAATTATTTTTTTGAACAGCTAATGAGGTCTTTTTGTAACCCTTATCTTTTAATAGTTGTAACATAGTTTCCATTAATTTTGTTCCTATACCTTTGCCTCTATATTCTTCATATAATGAAATTGCAAAAGATGGTGTATTATCATCAATATGCCCATAGTCATTCATTATTCTAGTCCAACAAGCACCAACAATCTTATTATTTAATTCTGCAACAATGCAATTATCATCTTTATAATTGCCAAAGTCTTTTACATATACTTGTAATTCTTCGTTATTGATAATTTCTCTTGGTGGCTTTTTCGTTCCTTTTGGAATGAATATTGCTTCATATAAAAAATTACCAAGTATATTATGTTCATTTTTTTTAAGTTCTCTTATATTTAGATTATCCATAATCGTACTCCTGTAATTTTGTAGTTACTTTGTATTTTCCTTTATTGCATTTTTACTTTTTTTATATAATAAAAAATTAACAATAAAAACTAATATAGGTGGTACTATCAATGCATACTTTTAGAAACAAATTTTATATAATTCTTTTCCTACTTCTGTTAGCTTTACACCATCTTTTTCTCTATTAAATAATTTTATATCTAGCTGATTTTCTAAATTCAATATTTGTGTACTAATATTTGGAACAGATACATTTATTTTTTCACTAGCTTCTGAATAACTTTTTGAATTTGCAACAGTACAAAATATTTTATATAAATTTAAATTGATATTAGTCATAATACCCCCTATAATACTTTTGATAATTCTATTTCTGCTTTCTTTATAAAATAATCATTTGTATCTATTGGAATTTCTAACTCTTTTATCTTTTGCTTTATTTTGTCTATTGTATGAAGTTCACTATTGTCTTTTACTATTTCTACTTCTATTAGTTGACCTCCACCTTTAATATCATTTTTTGCTAACATTTGGCTAATGCGGTTTATTTTATAATCATTTATTTACTATCATTACTATTTCTCCTTTTATTTTGTTATTTCTTCGTGATAAAAATAATTAACAACTATTGGAGGCTCATTTACACCTCTTTTTGCCGAATCATCATTTCTTAAATATTCCAAAGTTTTCTCTTTGCAAAATTCAGCAATTTCTTTATTTAGATTTTTTCTTTCAATAGGTATAGAATTATCCATTTCTTTTCTAAATTCTTCATCTAATGTATTGATAGACCAAGAAACTCGTGCCTCTGGAAATGTTTTAATTAAGTCTATATCTCTTACTACTAAATCAGATTTTGTGGCAATACTTATTTTGCAGCCACTTCCTTTTTTTGTCTGCTATTTTATTCATTTCTATAACTTGTAGTTTATCGTTATATAAAATTTATAATCCCATATAGTAAATGCAATATTGTAAATACTATTATTGGTATTATTGCTATCCAATTTTTAATCTTTATTCCATAAATCAAAAATGATAAACAAGGTAACAAGCATAAGCCAATAATTACTATGTTGTTTACCACACCCAAATAATATAATACCCAACACACGAAATATAAAATCAAACTTACTAATGAATAAATCCCAATCTTATTATTTTTATCTTTAGAGAAGCATAAGCATATTACCATTATAACTTGAAATACACTAGCAATTAAATCCATTGTTGGTGTAATAGATTCTATTCTTAAAATATCATTTGGTGCTTCTATCATAAACCATATAAAATTAGGTATCATTATAAGCATGAATAGTAATAACCCATAAATATTAAATTTAATGTTTTTCATATTTTACTCACTTTCAACTTGTAGTTTGTTATTGTAATTCATTTATAAATTTTATACTTTCATCATATATTTTTTGATATTCAATATTATGAACATAATGAGAACAGTCTAAAAGTTTATATTCTCCATTTTGCTTATTATTTATATAATCAATAATAAATTTTCTCCATTCCTCTTTTGCATATCCTGTTCCATCTCCATTAGAAATGAAAAATAACATAGGAACATTAGTATTATCAATACTCTCCAATTTTTTTGCATTTTCTTTTATCTGTTTTGTTTCATTTAGCATTGAAGTAGTTGCAGTCCTTCTATAAAAGATAGTTCTATACAAATCTTTTTCTTCATCTGTTAAATTTCCATCTTTAATTGCAGAAGAAGAATTAACAATAGATGGTATAAATCTAGTAAATCCTATATCTGCTCCGAATTTAGTTAAAGAAAGGAGTTTATTATTTATTTTCATATTCTCGTATGATTTAGGAACTGATGGATCTAATCCTACGATTCCTTTTATTTCATCTGGATATTTATTTGCCCAATATAATGCTTCAATTCCAGACATAGAATGAGGAAATAAAATATATCTATTGTTTTTTATACCTACTTTATTCAACGATTCTCTTGTTTCAAATAAAATTGTATCCATATTTCTATCAATATTACTTACATCGCTAAAACCATAACCTGCTTTTTCTACTACTGCTATTTGATAATCATTTTCAAATAATGAATATAATGTTTTAAAATCAAGTGTAGGTGAACAAGTTCCTCCTCCAGACATAAATACTAATGTTGTATCACTATTAGAATTGCCACTTATATAAACATTTATATTATGATTATTAACCTCAACAATTTTGCCAGTTGTTTTAAATAATTTATCTTCTTTTTTTAATTTTATTTTATGATTAACAAAACTTATTATCATCAACAATATTATAAGTAAAATAATAACTCCAATTATAATTATACTAATTTTTAAAAATTTATTCATAGTTATCTCCCCTTCAAATAAAGAATTTGTATATACTTTTTTTATATTTTGGAATATCTTATCTTATATTTTTTACTCTCCTATCTTCACTACTTCATCAAGTTTTTTGAAAAATAAAAATTATAATACATTATCTTCTCTAGATTCTAATCGTTCTTTTTCAAATTGTATAAATCCTGTTATTAAATCACAAGTTATAGATTTGTTTTCCCATTCTTCTGGTTGTAAAATATTTTCATTTGAATGTGTTAATAAGAATAAATCATACATTCTTATTAAAGTACTAATAGCATTCCCATTTAATCTCCTTATTTTATTAGCTGGTACACCCTTTCCTTCAATTGTATGCATATTTCTTATTGTTTGTCGTTTAGAGTTCTCAAAATTTATATCATCAATAATATAATCAACTTGAGCCTTAGCGTCATCTGATAAAGCATTCCATTTTTCTTTCATAACACCATGTAAATCTAGTAGTAAATAAGTTTTGCCTTTAAAGTACTCATGTGCTATACTATATACCCATTTAGTATATTGTTTTATTTTCATTTCTTTATACATTTTAAATAATAAAGGAAATTCTGTTTTATAATATTTTCTATATTCACTTTCGGGAGCTTGAAGAATATTAATTAGAAATCTATTAGCGGTTCCTAAAGTGCCTCTAAATCCTCTTGAAAAAAATACAGCTGGTTTTTCTTTTCCTGTTACTCCTGAATTTTTCCCATTGTTTAGAGGTAGTAAGCCATTTTTCAATATTCCTCCTTTATTATCTTTTGTTAGTAATTTTTTTGTATCAGTAAAATGGAAACATAATTCCTCTGAGTTTTCGACTATATCCTCTAATCGCACCAATTTGTTATCGTATGTTCCTCTAAATTCTTTGGCTATTTTTTCTTTAAAATCCATATTAAATACCTCTTCTAAATTTATATTATTATATTAATTTAATGTAATTTATTTATTATTTTTACTCTATTAGTAGAATATCATATAAATCTACTTCTTTATTATATAATATTCCTGTATATACTTTATATCCTCCTCTAATTAATTCTATTGCAACTATATTTTCATATACTCTACCATAATCTAAAAATTTTGTACCTAAACGAACATATCTAAATGCATGATCAGATAAATAATATTTTTCGTCACTATTTAAATACTTTTTACATTTTATATAATATCTACTTATTTTATAAAAAGCAAATTCTTCACATAAATATTCAATATAATTTCCAACAGTTTTATTATTAGTTTCCAAATTAATATTACATGCATTTAGTATTCAGTTGCTTTATTTTATCATTACATCCTTATTTTGAGCTTTTCGTTGATTGCTTTTTATATAATTCATTTCAGATGCTAGAGCTGCACGAACACCTTCTTCTACTGCATCAATTCTAGTTATATAGGCTCCATTTCCAACATCTTGCAATCCTGTACAACCTCTTTTTCTAAGATATTTATCTAGGTCTAGTTCTTGTATTTCTTGTATATCTTCTTTTGGAATTGACCATGCACTACTTTTGCCAAAAAAACCTTTTCTAATAGCTTTATTAAATATATAAACAACTTGTTCACTAAAAAATTCTCCTGGTATGCTTTCATTATCAATACCTGCTTCACAACCAACATAATAATCTACAACAACATCATCTTCATTTAATAATCCTATAAGATTTTTAACTCTATTTATTGCACCTTTTGAAGTTTCTCTACCAAATGGTTGGTTTGCAACCCCTGATATTGTTTTTCTAGGAAAAACTTTAATTTGGCTATTAGGAAAAGCTTTTTCAAAAGCTCTTTTTATTCCATCAATTTTAGCTTCAGAAGTAGTTGCTATACCAATACGAATTAATTTATCCATTACATTATTCCTCCTTCAATACATTACTAAAACGTAACATTTCATCTACCATCATATGGATCCTTCTCCCATTCTCTATTCATTTCTTTGAAAGAAATAAATACATCATCCTTTGAAAATTTTCTGAAAATTTGATCTAAATTATTTTGTGTTACATCTATTACATATTCAATACCATCTATACAAACTGTTAAACAACGTGTATATCTAGCACCTATTCCTTTACTTTCCTCAATTTCTTTCCAATATGTATGACGTGAAGTAGGTCCAAATTTTAAATCAATAATTTCCTTTAAATATTCAAAAATACCTGCAGAATCAAGGTCATACTTTTCTTTTAATATTTGAATAGTATATTGTATAAATTTTAAATCGTTTAATTGTATTGTTTCCTCTGATACATTATTATCTATGTTTGGTATTTCAGTTGTAATTGCATCCAAAGAATCACTTTCTTTATTTATATTAGCTTTAGCTAATGCTGTTTTAAATTTATCTGAAGATTCATCAAGTATTATAATTCCCTCAAGTGTTAGACCTGTTTTCTTTCGTGTTAAATCTTTTATTTGATTAAAATTATCTATGTCAAGTGTAACACAAAAATCATTACTTACTAATCCAACCAGATAATGAGTTACAGATTCATCCCAAATAATACAAACCTCATAATTTCTTTTATTTTTTAATGTTTCAAATAATTCAATCAAGCTTTTTGCAAGAATTCTTGAAATTTCAAAACAATTTCTTCGATTATGTTTTTGTCTTGTTTTCTTCCAGTTTTGGTCTGTATTTCGTCCATAAGAATCTGGTAGAAAAAACGTTTCATCATCATACTTTTTTATATAAGATAATACATTGTCATCATATGTATAATCCATACATAATTTTTCATATATTTTTATTATCTTTTCTTCTACAGAACTTTCTTCTTGCGCAGTTTCCTCAATAAACGGACGTAATTCATCTGGAAGAATCCATTCATCAGCATCTATTGCAACATTTAAGTCTCCTGGGTTTCCAAATATACGAAATGATTTTGTAGGAGTTGGATCCAAAATTATTGTTATTCTTCTTCTTAATCTTTTTTTTGTTAAATCATTTAATTTCCCAATTTTCGTAAGATCCATAATTTAAATTCCTTTCTACAATCCAAAATATTCATACTCATTTTCTTCAGGCTTAAAAATAAATAGCTTTTTATCCAGCTCATCTATATTTACAATTTTAAGTTCTTTTTTAATACTGTCTAATAAATATGTTTTGTTTTCATAATTAAAATATAGACATCTTTCATGACGTTTCTCAATAGCAGTTGGTCGAGTATCAACTTTCCATATTTTTTCTATATTTATGTCTATATCCTCAATTAAATATCTCATATATTCAAAAAAGCCTTGTGAATCTATATCATATTTTTTTAAAACATCAATTGATAGCTTGAAAAATTTAATTATATCTTTACTACTATAGTTTGCTCTTGCTTCAGTAATTTTTGGAGGCTCTTCAAATTTATCATTATTATATGTATCAATTATCTTCTTAAAATTTCCTGTTTCATCTCTAAAAATGTGTATTCCTTTAAGAGTGAGATTCATTTTAATTCTTGTTAGGTCTTTTATACTTTTAAAATCATCTTGATCTAAAATCATGCTATAATATTTACCTGTTAAGCCAACAACGTAATGAGTATTTTCCCTATCTCCTATTATAACGGCTTCTAAATCTATAGCATCATCAATTAATAGATTAATTGCTTTAGCATAAAATCTTGAAAATTCATAACAAATTCTTCTATTGTGCTTTTGTCTATTTTTAAACCACTCAGGTCCCACTACTCTACCATACCAATCAACAGCAATATATTTTATATTTGTAGAGTCACTTTCATCTCTTCTAAAAAAATATAATACATTTGCATCATATATATAATTTGCACATATATATTTATATAGTTCAAAAATCTTATTTTCAATACTTTTAGAATAATCATTTTTTAAATCTGCAATTATCTTTTTTATAGGTTCCTCTATTTCCCACTTTACTGAATCATATTCAATCCAATCTTCAGTTAACATTCTTTCAGACTCTAATATTATCTTGTAATTACCTTCTATATTTTGACATATCTCTCCATAAAAATTTTTAATATATTCATCATTTATCATAAAATGCTCCTTTTGTTTAGTTAAAATTTTATCCTAATAGCTTTATCATTTGGATTTAATTTATTTTCTCTAATCAGTTTATAATATACAAATGGACAAACTAATTTTCTATAAACTCTTTCTAATTCTTCTTTAATAACACCAACACAAATTAAGATTTTAAATGCATTTTGCTTGCTTATTTTGTAAAAAAAAGCTTCATCTTTTAAAAATTCTTCTATTTTATCATTTTTTTCTGTATTTTCACCTTTATCTTTTAAAGATCTTTGCATTGCTTCATTCATTACTTTAATTAATATAAACTCGTCCATAGTAAAATCTCCCTTTTAATAAGATATTATAATTTATTACATATCATTTTAACAAAAAAGTCTATAAATTCAATATTCAGCTATTTTACAACTACTAATATTTGCAGAAATGCATTCGGCTACCGATTGTATTACTCCCGAATAAGACTTCACAATTATATTATAATTTGTTTTTAAATATATTATTATCATTATAAATCACTCTTTTATCTTGCTCTAATCGTTCTTGATTTTGATATAGCAAATTTTTTAAAATCTTTTTTTGTTTATCAGTTGCAAAATAATCTATAAATAAAGAAATTAAAATTGCATTTGCTTGTTTAGAAATATCCTGTTTAGATAACTCTAATTGAGGATTAATTTTAAAAATATAAGTTTTATCCATATGGTCTTTATAAAAATCAATTTTTTCTTTTGGTATTTTATAATATTCTTCTTCTGGAAGATGACTTAATATCTCTAAAACTTCTGTATATGCTTTTTTATATATATTAGTCACTTCTTATTACTCCTTTACTTTTAAAATCTTGATATGCTTTATATTCTACATTTTTACTTTCTTCCACTTGCTCTATTGGGATCCCTTTTGTGATGGCATTTTTTATAATAGTTTTCATGTTAAAATTTGTATTTTTAACAGTAGTGTTTTCTTTATTATATATTTTACTAGGTAATAATTCCCATATAATTTTTGTTGCTTGCAATTGTTCATTAACTGTTTCACCTTGTAGAAATTTCATAATAGCATCTTCTGTTTGCATTTTTTCCTCATAGCCTTCGTACTTTATATCATTTTTATAAAAATTATCAATTAAAGCTACTGTTTCAACAAATTTTTGATGGATCTCAGGTGTAATATTCTTTCTATCTTTCTTATATTCCTCTAAGGTCTTTTTTACTCTATTGTTTGCTAATTTATTATATTCTTCTATAGCTTTAGATAAATTAGTAGTTCCTAGTTTTTCCACAATTGTTTTGCAATTACTTTCTGTTAAACTTAAATTATCTGGAAAAAGTTCTGCTTGTTTAGGAAACTTTTGTTTTAAGAAGGTAATTAATTCTTTAACTCCTTTTTCATAGTCATTATTTTTATCATCATAATAATTAGAAAAATGACCACCATCTGGCTTCAATTCTCCTCCATGACTCTTGTTAAAAAACAAAGCATTTTTCTCAGCAAGATTTTTCATACTACTATCTAATATATCCATGATTTCTTCATCATAATTTGCATAGTTATAACTAATTTTAGAAGGTAATGCACCCATTTCTGTTAAAATCATATTTATAGCTACAAATGTATCGCCTTTAAAACGAACCACTCTTCTTTGAGACAATTCCTTAGCAACTTTTTCATCACTCATAATTCTATTATATTTTTCTTCATTAATTAGTACAACTGCTTCTTTTGAAATTGGTAAACTTTCATGTGAAATATCAAGATATGCATCATGATATGAAACTGAATATCCATATTTTGATGATAAAAAAGTACTTATGTTATCAATAATTATATAATCTCTATTTGTTGTTACGAAATTATAGTCTCCTGTAACTTCAAGTGGTGTATTAATAGTAAAATGCTTTGTAGAACGAAATCTTGATGGCAACAAAACAGATCCAAAAGTTTTATCTATTTGTGATAAAGCCTGCGTCTCTTGCTCTTTAGATACAGTAGGAATTTTTATACCATTTATTTCTTTATAAGGATTAATACCACTTTGTTCTAAAGCATAAGCTTTTCTTAGTTCATAAGATAAAAGTGTACAAGTTTTTTCTAAATTAGTATTTTTTGATAACACTCTCCACTCCCAATCAGTAGGAAAAAAGTTATCTTCTCTAATTAACATGAATTTGTCTATTTTTCCATTTTCTTTCGCTCTTTTCATTAAAACCTTTAAATTATGCTTAAATTTTTCTTCAGAAACTCTTGAATTTGTATCTAAAACTTCTTCAGAAAAAGAAACCAGTTCATCTTCTGGCAAATCAATAGTTTCATAAGCTTTTGAGTTATTATTAATATTAGACATAGGTAATTGTCTAACTTTTTCTTTTTCTCCTAAAGAATTTAAGTTATTGTTTATTTTTAATATTTTACTAAAGAAATTTTTAAATTTATCAAATAATCCCATTTTTATACCTCTTAAATTTTATTTATAAATATATTATAACATAATTATGAATAAAACAATACTTAAATAAGGCAATCGCTTAAAATTTTAAGCAATTGCCTTATTTAAAAATTTATTTTTCATTTTTAATCAAGATATTGAATTCTTTATCTTTTAAAGTTCCATCAACATTCATATTATGTTCATCTAAATTTGTTTTATCTATTTCTAAGGTGCCACCATCTTCAAAATTATATTTTTCAATTGTATGATTATTGGAATCTTTATAAGTAGTTCCTTTTACTTCCCTCTCTTTCCCATCTTCATTTACAAATATAACTTTAATGGTATCTTTAACCTTTTCTACTAATTCTCCATTTGTAGTAGCATTTACAGTCATGAAACTACCTGTAAGCATAATTATTAATACTGCTACTAGAGATAATACTTGTTTCTTTCTATTTAATCTCATATTTTCCTCACTTTCTAAATTAGATATAACTATTTTATCTCTAACTTTTTCAATTATTTTGTTATTTAACTCGTTATTTTCCATAGTCATACCCTCTTTCTTTTAAACTTTTCTTAATTTTTTTTCTTGTCCTATATAAAATCACTTTTACTTTTGCTTCTGAAATATTTAATATCTTAGAAATTTCTTTTATTTTGTTTTGATTATAATAAAACTTTATGAATATTTCTCTGTCAAGAGCTTTAATATTTCTTAAAGAATCTGATAATATCTTTGCCTTTTCTTTATCTTCTATTAAATTTTCTATACAAATATTATAAGGAATATCATTTTCATATCTTTCAAGATTTTCTATTTTAAAACTATACTCTCTATATTTCTTTTTTATTAGATTCTTTGTAATTCCTATAAGGTATGGTTTTACTATTGTATTATTGTCTAAATCTTTATAATTTTTCCAGAATATTAAAAATACATCAGAAATTATTTCTTGTATATCAAGTTCATTTGAAATACTATTTTTTAACATCTTATATATATAGGAATTATAACTATTAATTAGCTTTTCTACATTTAATTTTTCGTTTTCTTTAAAGTCTTCTATTGTTTCATTTTTCAATTTAGATCTAAACTCCTTATTAAAAGTACTTTCATTTATATAATCCCATTTTAGTAAAAAAGGTTACAAATTTTATGAAAAAATTTGTAAAATAAATATAACATAATTAAAATTTTGTAACAATTTCTACTGTATACAAAATTTTAATTATGTTTTTTAGTTTTCTGTATTATTATTTTTTGTTGATGTATTATTTGTTGTAGTAGTATTGGTAGATTTATTAGAATTAGTAGTAGTATTATTTTTTTGTGTATTATTTGAAGTATTATTTTTAATTGTATTTTGTGCATTATTATTAGATGTATTTTGTGTTATATTATTTTTGCTTGAATTAGTATTATTTAAAGCCTTTGAGTTATTTGATGTATTTGTATTTTTTACTATATTATTTATTGAGTTTATATTATTATTTTCTTTTTTTACTTCATCTGTTTTAGTGTTTGTGTTATCTGTTATTGTATTTTTTATATTTTGTTGAGTATTTACAGTAATATTTTTCTTAGATTTATTATTATTTTTTATTTCTCCTCCTACATGCTCTGTACAATTCTTTGGAACTGTAGACTTTAGAAAGTATTCTTCATAAGTGTCTGGACATCCACTATTTGCCTTTAATCCTGTTTTTGAACAAATTATAGATGATGTTACCTTAGATGGTTTATCATATCTTGCTGGAGATAAGCCTAAATGAATATTAGACATTACCCTTGCCCAAATTAATCCAGCTGGATTTTTTTCGTTGTATTCAATAGATTCATTTACATCATATCCATACCAAGTTACTGCAGTATAATATGGAGTAAATCCACAAAGCCATCTATCATAATTATCATCAGTTGTACCAGTCTTTGCTGAAACATCAATATTAGAGATTGAACAATAATTTGCTGTTCCATTAGCACCTAATACTGGCTCGGTTAATAATTCTTTTACTATATAGGCTACTTCTTCTGATACAACTTTTTTACTTTTTTGTGTATTTTCAATTAATAAAGTTCCATTCTGTTTTTCTATTTTTTTGTAAAAAATAGGTTCTAGATATATTCCATCATTTGCTATTGTTGCATATGCCCCTGCCATTTGTAAAGGACTTATTCCATCTTGAAGTCCTCCTAAAGCTAACACTAAATTATTATCATCTTTTGTTAAGGTAGTAATACCCATTTTTTCTAGATATTGTATAGCTTTACTAGGCTTTAATTGTTCCATTATTTCTACGAAAGGTAAATTTTGAGATGATTCTACAGCTCTTCTAACTGTAATTTTTCCTAAAGATGGATTATAATCTGTTGGATGGTATCCATCTGCAAAGTCTCTTTCAGTGTCATCATATATTGATGAAGCAGTAATAATTTTCTTGTCAATTGCAGGTATTAATACAGAAATAGGTTTAATTGCTGAACCTGTTTGCCTTATACTTTGCGTTGCTCTATTTAGTGAACGTGATTCTGTTTTTTTCCCTAATCCTCCTGTACATGCTACTACATTACCAGTTTTATGATCTATAATTACCATTGCAGCTTGAGATGAATTTCCTCCTATTTTTGATGCTAAACTATATTTGCTTTTCTCAAATTCGCTTTCTGTTTTTGCTTGAATTGTAGAATTTTGCGTACTATAAATCTTTAATCCTGCCATTTCTATATAATTTTTGGCAAAACTTTCAGAGATATTATATTTATTTTTGATGTCTTCTATAAGTTCTATTATTAATGCATCTGTATGATATGAATATACTGCATCTCCAGAATTTATTGTACCTTTATGAAATTTTAATCCAGATTCAACTTTTGAGACTGTTTCATCATATTCTTCTTGGTTTATATATTCTAATTCTAACATTTTTGACAAGACTATTTTAGTTCTCTTTTTTATTTTTTCTGTATTATCACTTTCCATAAATGGATTATAAGAATTTGGTGAGTTATTAATTCCTGCTAAAAATGCACACTCTTCTAGTGTTAAATCTTTTGCAGATTTATTAAAATAGTACTTACTACCTGTTTCAACACCATATATATTAGGTCCAACATATATAACATTTAAATAAAGTTCTAATATTTGTTCTTTATTTAGTACTGTTTCTAATTGAATTGCTTTCCACCATTCTTTTGTTTTTCTAATTATACTATCTGTGGAATCTCCTGTTAGGTTTTTTACTAATTGTTGTGTAATTGAGCTACCTCCATAAGATGAACTTCCAACATGAAATAGGTATGAAACAATGGCTCCTCCTGTTCTTTTTATGTCTATTCCTCCATGTGAATAAAATCTTTGATCTTCTATTGCTACATACGCATTTTTTAAATTGTTTGGAATTTCTGATATGCTTATTTTTTCCTTTTTCTTTTCACTTCCTAAGGTTGCTATTGTGTTGCCTTCTGTGTCTCTCACTACTGAAAATTCATTTGGAATCATGTCTTTTGCTAAGGTTTTCCATGCATGTGTTGTTATTCCTAAATTTATACCGAAAATAATTATACAAATTATAATTATTATTAAAATTATTCTTTTTATTTTCTTGTGCTTTTTGTTTTTTTCTTTGCCTTTTTTTCTTCTGGGATTTATATATTCCTTTTCTTCATCTTCAATTAGTTCTTGTTCTTTTCTTTTTTGTACTTTTTTTCCTTTTTTATTTTTTATTTTATTCAATTTTATCACTTTCCTTGTATTTGTTGATTGTCTGTAGTTATATCATATATAGCCTAAAAAGTCCACCAAATATAATCCATATCACTTTGTCCTATTTTTATATTATTATTTTTTTCTTATCCATTACTTTTCATCTCCTCGATAGATTGTAATTTATCTTTTAAAGTAACCTATAATAGTTCCCTTTTGTAAAATATGCCCATTCATTGCTTTCAATAGTTTCTTTTTCATAATATTAGATGATAATTCCAAAGTATTATCTAATGAATATATTGTATATTTATAATTGTGTTTTTGAAACATTGGTGGTTTTGCTCCTGCATATTTATGAAATCCATAGGCAATTCCTTGCATAACATTATCCATATTTCCAACATTTTCTGGAATTACAGAATTTGCCTTTATATTCCAAGCAATCCAATGAGTAAAGTTCTTTATCGGATGACTTAAATCTTCTAAAATTATTACTAAACTTTTTGCTTTATCTGATAAATTTTTAATTCTAAATTCTGGAGATATATTTTTTCCATAACCAGTATATTCTACTGGAATCATATCCCCATTTTTAAAAGTTGTTTCAAATTCTAATTTGTCATATTCCATAAATACACCTAACTTTCAACTTGTAATTTGCATCTATTATCTTTTTATCCAATATATTAAATACCTATAATGTAATCCATATTTTATTTTATATCCTTTAAGCTCTTTATTACATACATTTCTTATTGTGTCCATTGTTGGAATTTCATATTTAACATTTATATTTAAATCTTCAGATGTTTTTATATGTTTTAACTTTGAAATAATCTTACTTGGTAGTATCCTAGATACTTCTATTATCCAATCAATTACATTACTTGGTTTTGCTAGTCCAACAATCAAAATAATCCCATTTTTATTTAATAATTTCTTTGCCTTAATAAGAGCTTTATCCATTTCCATGTGATGAATAGAAGCCACAAATATAATAGCATCAAACTTTCCTTTTTTAAAATCATATTCTAAAAAGTTTCCATTTATAAATCTAACATTTTTATTTGTGTTTGCTATTGATAATATATCATCATCTATGTCTATACCAGTAATATCATTATTGTCATTGACTAAACGAAATTCTAAAGTACCATCACCACATCCAACATCTAAAATTTTATTTTTGTTTTTGGTATGATTAAGTATCCAATTATGGTATGCAAAATTATGATTCCAAACTTTTTGTTTCATAAGCTCTCCTCTACAAATTACTATTTTAACTTTACCTATATATTGTAATTTAACAATTTAATTTGTTTTTCAATTTTTCTGATTTTATAAATAAATATATTGCTATAAAAATAAAAAACATCATTCCAATTATTATACAAAATATTATCATCATAACTATATTGCTATATGGTGCAAGATAATTATTTAAACTATAATTGAAACCAAAGTAAATAAGTGGTGTATGTGCTATTCCCCATAATAGTCCATTTAATAAAATTGCTTTCTTCGTTCCATATTTTTTTACTTGTAATGGTAATAAATAACCTCTCCACCCCAGTTCTTCTCCTAATTCTAATAAATGAATTGTAATTAGGAAAATTGATAAAATTACAGTTATTAAAATTGCTATAAATGGTGAAATAATTGTAGAATCCTTGGAAGTCAATCCAAATATAGATAAAAAATCTGCTAAAACTAAATTATTATTAAAATCATTACTCAAAAACAAATAATATACTATTGCACCTAAAATTATAGCAATATTTGGGATTATTAAACAAAATAACCACATTTTTACATCTTTCCAAACCTTCAAACTAACATTAAATTTAGATTTATCTCCAGTTATTTTTCTTGTTATAAATAAGGCAATTAATGGAATAATTGTAAATATTGTTGTTAATAATTTATATGCAATATTATCTTGCGTATCTTTATTTAATAAAGCAATTATTCCTAAACCAAAACATATTATATAAATAATTGTTGTATAAATAAAAATCTTATTTTTTTTCATATAATACTCCTAACGAATAAATTACTAGTTATAGCTTTCATTATAACATTATTCGTAAAAAAAGTATATGAAAATAGCAAAAAAATAAATAATATCAACTAAAAAGCAAACTATTTCTAGCTTGCTTTTTAGTTTTAACAAGAAATTGTTAATATATTTCCATTATTATCAAAAATAGCAAATTCATCTTTTCCATAAAAGGTTTTATGAAGCTCTTTAGCAATTTTAACTTTATCTTTTATATTGTTATAATTTTTTACAACATCATCAACAGTTATAAATAAAGTAAAAGTTGGTACTATTTTATCTGTTTTTAAAGTTGGATATTCTTCAATAAGATTATTTTGTTCTTGTAGCATTATAGATATTTTATCCCTATTTAAAATGGCAAAATTTAAAATCTCTCCCTCTTCTGGAACACTTAGTATTTTTTTAAAGCCTAATTTTTCTTCATAAAATTTTATTGTTTCTTTTACATCTTTAACCATAATATTTGTTGTTATTGTTTCATACATAAATTTCTACCTCCACTAGAAATTATAAAGAAGAAAGTATTTTTTATATTGTAAAAAACGGACATTCTTTGTTAATTTTCAAGTAATTCTAATGGGGAAATACCTGTATATCTTTTAATTTCTTTTATAAAATGTGATTGATCATAAAATCCGCAGATATTGGAAATATCAATTAAATTCATATTTTCTTCTAACATTAAAGTTAAACACAAATGTAATCTTAATATATTTAATAATACTTTAGGTGATACTCCATAATTAGTTTTAAATATTCTATATAGGTGTCTTTCATCATATCCAAAGCTTTGTGCAATAGAGACTACCTTTTGTTCTTGTGGATTTTTATATAACTCTTCTACTATATTCATAAATTGTTTTTGTATTTTACCTCTTGTTTTTTGAAGTAAATATTTTTTCAGATACTCAATTCTCTCTTTTGTAGTTTTTAAATTAAATATTTCCTTTAGATCTATTTCCTTTTCTAAATCATAAAAAGGTATTCCTGTATCCATTATTTTATCTGCTTCTACCTTAAAAAGCACATGAAAAATGCCTGGTTTTAATCTAACTCCCATATAATCTATCTTTTGGTATAGTTCAAAAGGTTCTGTTTCTTTGCTAAAACCTGCAAAACAAATTAAGTCTTTTGTGAAATCTATTACTATATCAATACAAGCATCTGGTAAAATGTTATTTGTTATAGTTTTGTCTAGTATTTTCTTTGATTTCATTGTCCAAATACACATACAAAAATCTTCAAGTTCTTTAATCTTATATTCCTTATATTCTACATTTTCTTTAAATTCTTTATCTAATAAGTATGGTATTTGCTTTGGATAATACATACATCATTTCTCCTCTCAATTTTTTGAGTTTCAATTTTTTCAAGTGTAGGTTATAATATATCCTTTTTTACACTTTTATATATTAACTTATTATAATTATTAATTTAATTATGATAATCGCTTAGATAAATATAAAAATGGAGTATCTGCTATTGCTATAATAATTTCAAGTACTGAGGCAACAGTTGCAATAGAAATAATTGTTTCAAAATCATATATTCCTATAAAAGCAAAAAAAGTAAAAAAGTAGTTTTCAAGACAATTTGAAACTATTGTTGAAATATTGTTTCTAATCCATAATTTGTTTGGAAGTTTTTGTTTAAGTTTTTTAAACAGATATATATCCAACATATTACTAAGAAAAAACATTGTAATACTTGAAATACTTACTCTAATATTTATAGTAAATAGTGTTTTCATACTTTCATTAACTTGATCTACACTACTTGGAACATAAAGTAAAGCTACTTGTGTAGTAATTAAGAAAACAACTTGTGAAAATACTCCTAATATTATAGCCTTTTTACTATCTTCATAACTATATTTCTCACTCATAATATCTAATGCTAAAAAGTTTGATGCAAATAATACATTTCCAAGACAAGTAGTAAATCCTAATATATCAATACTTTTGCATACAAGTATATTTGCAATAATTGTAGAAATACTTATCCATATAAATATTCCTTCTTTTTTAAATAGTTTTTCTATAAGTACAACAAAACTAAAAGTTATAAAAATACTTAAAATTCCTAAAATAATATTCATTTTTACTATCAATCCTTTCTCAAAAGACACAAATTTGAATGAATAAATTTCCAATTTTAGATATTATTCACCCTTAATCCTCCTACCTCAAAGCAGATTATTTTTTACCATTCTCCTCATTTTTTTGTTCTTATGCCCAAAGTTATACTTTATTAGATTTTTGTTATGTTTTTAAAAATCTGTGACATAGTTTAACTAGTTTTCTTACCAAATAAAATTTGATTTTAATTTTTCTCCATTATCTATAAAAATATCTTCACCTGTCATACTTTTATTTATTACGCTTATAAAATAAGCATAATCAGCTATTTCTTCTGTTGTTGCCCATTTATTTAAAAGTGTTTCTTTTAATACTTGTTTGTACAAATTTTCATCCTTAATAATATGCTCATTTAATTTTGTAAGCACTCCACCTGGTGAAATAGAATTTGCAGTTGCTCCATATTTTGCAATTCTAAGTGCAACATTTTTCATATAGGCTAGTACACCTCCTTTAGATGCAACATATTCAGGAAATTCTGATCCTGTACTTGCACTACTTGAGGTTATAAATATTACACTCTTTATATTAGGTGTTATATATTTTTCGGTTACCTTAATTGTTCCTTTTAAATTTACATCAATATCATTATTATTTTGAACTCCAGCATTATTTATAAGTATATCTATATTCTCTATTTCTGGCAATTCATCACATATGCTTTGTTTAAAATGTTTATAATTACTATTTTCAATTGTAGCTTCTAATAGGTCAAAACCTATTACTTCAAAATTATTTTCTAAGAATTTTAAAGCTATTGCTCTTCCTATACCATTACTACTTCCAGTTACTAATACTTTCATCTATTTTTTCTCCTCTCAAAAATGAATAACTTTATTTATATTATCACACAATTACAAAAAATAAAATTCTTTTCTTTTAATATTTTTTATTATATAATACAAAATAGAAATATTTTCATAAACTGATAATATAGGAGTTAAGGTTGAAAAATAATTATAATTTTGACATTGTCAAACTGCATTTGAAATTTAATTCTTTTCCAACCAGATTTGTGCCTTAGGAAGGAAGGAAATTAAAAATGAAAATACAAAAAATAGAAACAAATGTAAGAAGAAAATACTTCTTACATAAGACAGAAAATCTTACACTTTCTACTATAGACCATCCAATAGAAAGTAACAAAATAAATATAAATCCAGAATACAAATACCAAAAAATTATAGGATTTGGAGGAGCTTTTACAGAAAGTACAGGATATGCAATAAATCAAACAAAAACGGAAACTGCTAAAAAAATAGTAGAAGAATACTTTTCTTCAAGAGGCATAAATTACACACTTTGTAGGCTACCAATTGGGAGTTGTGACTTTTCCTTAAAAAGTTATTCTTACTCAAACAAAAAAGACCTCTCAGACTTTACAATAAATAAAGACAAAAATTATATTCTTCCAACAATAAAACTAGCACAACAACAAAACAAAAATATAAAATTTCTTTCTTCACCATGGTCTCCACCTGCTTTTATGAAAGATAATAATAATTTATATCATGGAGGAAAGCTTTTAAAGGAATATAAAAATAAATGGGCTGAATATCTAGTTAAATATGTAAAAGCATATCAAGTTGAAGGAATTAATATAGATTATATGACAATTCAAAATGAACCTAATGCGACTCAAACTTGGGAATCTTGTAGATATACTGCACAAAAAGAAGCGGATTTATTAAGACATTACCTCTTCCCTACTTTTAAACAAAACAATTTAAATACAAAATTTTTAATCTGGGATCATAATAAAGATTCTCTTTTAGAAAGAACTATAGATTGTTTAATAGCTAATGGAGCTCTAGAATATGTTGCAGGTATAGCTTTTCATTGGTATACAGGAAGTCATTTTCAGAATTTAAATTTAATACATAACCTATTTCCTGATAAGCTTTTAATCCATACAGAAGGTTGTACTGGATATTCTAAATTCAAGCCAAAAGATGAATTATTTAATGCTGAAATGTATGCCAAAGAAATTATTGGAGACTTAAATAATGGAGTTAATGGATTTATTGATTGGAATATGGTTCTACAGTATAATGGTGGTCCAAATCATAAACAAAACTATTGTAATAGTCCAATAATGATAAATAAAAATAATTCAGATTATATAAAAACGCCTGCTTTTTATTATATAGGACATTTTAGTAAATATATAAAACCACATAGCCAAAGAATTCATTTAAGTACTTTTACTGAGGATATTTTAGCTACTGCTTTTAAAAATGATGATAATAGCCTTATTGTAGTATTATTTAATAAAAATAATTTTAATATTGAATATAATTTTTGCTATCAAAATTATATTTTTCATGATAATTTAGATAGTCATGCAATTGTAACTTTAATAATAAATGGAGTGTGAAATATATGATAAATAGAGAAGAAAACCCAGAATATTTAAATTCTTTTTTAGATTATTCAGCAACAATTTTAAATAAGTCACCAAATAGTATAAAGGAATATAATTATGATCTAGGGATGTTTTTACGATTTATAAAAATACATTTTAATTTGACAAAAGAAACAAATTTTAAAAATATCCTTATTAAAGATATATCTATTAATGAGATTAAGAAAATTAAACTTGATGATATACACGCATTTTTAGCTTACTTAAGCAATGTTCATCATAGTAAATCAGCTACTAGAGCTAGAAAAGCTTCTACAATAAGAGTATTTTTTAAATATTTAAGCCAAAAAGCAGGTTTAATAGAGTTTAACCCCTCTCAAAATTTAGAAAACCCTAAACAAGATAGAAGATTACCAAAGTATTTGTCTTTAGATGATAGTAAAAAACTTTTAGATGTTGCTTCAGATGAAGATAATAGAAACTGTGAAAGAGATTATGCTATTACTACTTTATTTTTAAATTGTGGAATGCGTCTCTCTGAATTGGTTGGGATTAATACTAAGGATATTAATTTTAGTGATTGTAAATTAAATGTTATTGGTAAAGGTAATAAAGAACGAACTATTTATTTAAATAAGGCTTGTATGCAAGCTATTGCAAATTACTTAGCCGTTAAACCTAAAGAGGGTATTAAACATGATAGTAAATTTTCAGATAAGGCTTTGTTTTTGAGTGAAAGACGTGAACGTATTAGTAATAGAACTGTTCAATATATTATTACTAAAGAACTTGAAAAAGCTGGTCTTGATAGTAAGAAATATTCTGTACATAAATTACGTCATACTGCTGCTACTTTAATGTATCAGTATGGTCAGGTTGATATTCGTGCTTTACAAGAATTGCTTGGTCATGAAAGTATTTCTACTACTGAAATTTATACTCATGTTAATAATGAACAAATTAGAGATGCTGTAGAACGCAATCCTTTAGCGAATTTATAAAAATATATTGTTAATTGACAATATATTTCTTCAATACAAACTCTCTTTATTAGCTAAACAATTTGCCTGTTGTATAGAACAAATAAGAAAATCAAAGATTTTCTTTAATTTGTTCTCGCCCGATTTGAGTTTTCGACTGTAAGGAGAAAATCTCAAAGAGCTAGCGATTGTATTAAAAAAGTCACCACTTCTTAAGAGATGGTGACTTTAGAAAATTTGTCAATATGAGTAGAATGTGAAAACTTTTAGTTTTCACATTTAGCTTTGCAATAGCAAAGCTTTTTTTCGATTTCAGTTAATTCATTTTTTGTTTTTTCAATTTGAATATTTAATTCCGCTAACTCCTGTTCTTTCCGACGTATAATGGCACAATATTCATAATATTCCTGCTCTGCTTTTCTTGCCATATAACGGTATTGCTCATAACCATTTTGATAATTACTCATAATTGAACCTCCATTCGAATGTTATGTTAATAGTTGCTACTGACATAGGCACTTGACCTAGACTTCTTTTATTGTAATATATTTACATAAAATTGTCAAGAACATTATGGCAATCGAAAAGTATCGTTATGATTAATTTATGATAATGTCTTAAGTAGTAACTTTAGAAAATGTCCCAATT
>CAMXQV010000014.1 GCA_947245515.1 uncultured Clostridium sp.
TTATGTACTTGGATATAATTTATAATTTGTTGTACCTGTTGTTTTACTTCATCTAATCCTACTAATTGATTTAATTTCTTCAAACCTTGTTTATTATTAGGTCTTTTCATTATATGTAATTCTTCTTTACTAATGTAATCTATTTTCTTTTTATTTGCTCTTAAAATTGCACCTATTAAACAACTATCTATTGTTTCTATATCATATCCAGTTAATGCTCCTAGTTCTGCTGTTGTTACTTTACATTCTAGTCCATGTTGTTTTATTGTATTTTTTATATATTTAATCTTTTCTTGTTCTGTAGGTTCATCAACTTGTATCTCCCAAGTGAATTTACTTTTTATATTATCTATAAATTCTTTACTATCACTATTATAAATAAGTATAAATACTGCATTTGGATAATCTTGTAATAATTTAGTTACTTTATATTCCTTCAAATTTTCACAATTTATAACACATAAATCATTTGCTCCTATATTGTTCCTGTTATAGTTTACTTCTGTTAATAATTCATAATTTGAAAACTTTGTTATCCCTTCTTTATATAATAATCTGTTTATTATATTTACTATTTCAGAATAGTTATTATTGCAGTATAAAATCATATTTAGATTTCCTATTTTAATTTGGTTCTTTTTGTATAGTTTAATATAATCTGCATACATTTTGATTACTTCTTTTGTTCTTTTAGGAATACCTAAACAATTATTTAAACTACTCAATATTTGTTTAGTTGTTTGTTTTTCTTCTATTGATTCCTCTTTAACTTCTGATTTCGTTCCTCTATCCATTTATTACACCTTCTTTCTAGTAATATTAGCTGATAGCTTATATTACTTTCTATTTTTTGTCAAAACTATATTATATCTATTTTTCTAAAAATAAATTTAATTATTATAGTTTATATTTGAAAATTTATTTATTAACGCTTGCTTATACATTCCCATATTACAACTATGCACAACTGATTTCTTAACAAGTTCTTGCTTTTTAGGTGTGTAATATTCCCAACCTATATTTTCATCTAATGTTAATATCTTTTTATTTCTTTCATAGGGAATTTTTAATAAACATTGTATATTATGTAAGTTAGTAAAGTATTTTTCAATAACTTCTGTTGTTGTATCAAAATAATTTTCTAATACATTACCTGTTTTTACATCAAATAAATTAGATTTAATTTTCATCTTAGGTGCATTATCTCCTAATGTATCTGTTATTAAAACAGTATTTATATTATATTCCTTAACTAATTTGTAAATATCTTGCTTAAATTTTTCAGGATTTTTCTTTTCACTAAATATAATAAAAAACCTCTCCCTTTGATATGTATCCTTTTCAGTTTTATCCTTCCAATTTCCTATTGATGTTGTGAATGAATATCCTAACCTTTTTATCTTACTTGCTAATAATTTATTTTTGTTTCTATAAAGCTCTTGTGCTTTTGCAAAGCCATCTTCCATTCTTTGTATTATAGGGCTATTCCTATTTATTGGATTATAGATTCCAACAAATGCAAGTTGCTCATTAGGAGAGAGAGAGTAAACTGATAATGATATTGTATTCATAACAGTTCTTATATCATTTTTCCTTATAATTTGTCGTGCGTGTATGAGATACTCATAAAATTCTTCAGCTTTTTCCTTTCCTAAAAAATTATCAAGATACATAACCCAATAACACATAGGAATTTCATAATCTAAATTTTGTAATAAATAATTGCTATTTGTTTCCATATAAAAAGTTCCTCCTTTAATTTTTACTTATAAAGAGGAACAAATAACTACTATTTTATTCAAAAAAACACCTAAGATAACTTTCCTAAGTGTTTAAAGTTATCCTTATCATTCTAGCTTTAGCACCTAATTTAATAGGTTGCTGCGTAGTCAACGTGCTAGTCACTCGTACGCTCTTTATAAGGTTATTATTTAATTTTTATTTTAATTATTATAAACTATTTTGTAGTTTTTTTCAATACTTTATTTAATATATTTTATTTTCTAATTCTTCTATTTTCTCCTCTAATTCAATCTGTTTTTCTTCTCTATTATATATATCATCTCTTATTTTCTTTAATTCTTTTTCAATATTATCAATATCTTTACCATATCTGCCTCCTAATCTTAAATCCAATTCAAGTGAAGACTGTCTTTGTTTATCTAATTTTGTTTGGTATTCCATATCATCCCATTCTTTTTGAAGTTTTCTAATTTGTTTTTCTATATTAGGTCTTTCTTGTTCAATTTCTTTCCTTTTTTTTGCATTAGATTTGTTATTAAATGCTCCTTTAATTATTGAAATAATAGGAATTATTACTAATATTCCACCTACTACATAGTATGGTATATTGCCTAAATCAACAGGTAACTCTTTTTTTATCATAGCATACATTGGTAGAAATACAATACTAAATACAAATATCATAATCCATATAAAAAGTAATTTACTACTATTAAGCTTATTTACAAATGGGTCTAAACTATGCCCATATTCAATATCATCTGTACCTCCATTTGCTTTCATTTGATTATACAACATATTATCTCTTGTTGCTTGTCTTTTAGCTTCATTATATGATAAATCATTATATCTTGGGTCTGATGCACTAAATTTTGGCATTTTCATCACTCCTTTATTTTATATATTTTCTTCAATTTCTTTCCAGTCTTTTTCAGTAATTAAAATCTGTCTAGGTTTATCTTCTGCTTGGTAAGAAGATATTATACCCAATTCTCCTATCTGGTTAATTATATTTTTTGCTCTATCATAATCTATTTTTAGTTTTCTTTGTAGTGTACTACATGATACCATCTGATTTTCTACTATGATACTAATTGCATTTATAAGATATTTATCGTATTCATTTTCTTTAGATTTATATTTGGCATAGATTTCTAAATTAGATTTTCCCTTTTTATCTTCTTTATTTTTTACATATTCTTTTAAATTATTTTGAGTTTTATTTTGTAAGTTACATTTATTAAGTATATTTCTTAATATTCCTAATATGGGTATTATTACTAATATTCCTATATAAATATATAGTGGTATATTACCTCCAGGAAGTTTAATCTGTATATCAGTAGTATAATTTAATGCAATAATTAGTCCACCAAAAACGAGAATACAAAACCACAAAGCAAATAATTTTGACCCATATAACGCTTCTTCTACTGGTGAAAGTGGAACTTCTCCATACATTTCTTTTTCTTTTAAATCATTTGCTCTTTTTAATTGTTCTGTTTGTTCAAATAATAAATTATCTCTTTCAGCTTGCCTTATCTTTTCATTTGTAGATAATCCATTATATTTAGGGTCTGTTGCACTAAATCTTGCCATTTAAAACACCTCAATTCCTTTTTATAAAAATTATAACACTAACTAATATTTTTTACAATATATGCGACTATTTTTTATTAGTTTATGTTCTAGTACTTATACTTATTCTTTATATAATTTATAGTACTAGGAGGAAAATTATGGATAACAGAAGTTTTAAAATGGATAACCTAAGAAAATTAAGGGAAAAGAAAAAGATGACACAAACAAGATTATCTGTTGAAATAGAAGTGTCTCAAGAAATTATATCTCATTATGAAGTAGGAGAGAGTAAACCTAATATTGATAATTTAATGAAAATAGCTGACTTCTTTCATTGTTCCACAGATTATTTACTTAATAGAACAAATAACCCTGCAATACCTGAAAATTTAGATAATAACGGTCATAATGACATTTTATATAAATATAATTCTTTATCTGATGAAGATAAACACCATCTAATCTGTTTTTTAGATTATTTATATAACAAATAAGAGTAAGCTACAACTTACTCTTATTACAATATCTATTACCTGTTAATTTTCCTTTTCTAAACCTTTATATCATTCATAGTTTCTTTTTCAATATATAATTCTTTGTCTAAACACACACCATATATAAAAGCATTTTCTGCTGTATAATTAGTTAATCTTTGTTTGTAAAATTCCCATTTTTCTATTAGTTTCTTTTGTTCATCTGTTAAACTATTATCTAATTCTTTTTCTATTTCTAATATTTTTTCTGAAACTTCTTTGTATAATTTATTTGTTTTATATATTTGTTCTATGTAACTATGAAACATATCTAGTATTACTGGTGTATTCTTTAAACTATCTTTTAGCTTACTTCCAAAATATTCATCAAATTGTTTAATGTTTATATTTATATTTTCTATTCCCATATTATTTGTTCCTTTCCTAGAACTTATTTTAAACCATTTTAACTTCTGCTATGTCAAATTATATTGCTGATAATTTCATCTTTCAAATATCGTAATCCTCGTTTGAATGCCATATATAGCTTTTTTATATATTAAATACTTCTTGCACTTTTCTATTTAATGCAGTTGCTATTTTAGTCATTACTTTGTAACTTGGATTTTTTCTAGTTCCTTTTTCTAAATGACATATATATCCTTTTGAAAGTCCTGTCATCTTTGCTAGTGCATATTGCTTTATTCCTTCTTCTTCTCGTATTTTTCTAATATTATTCTTCATTCATACCACCATTTTTTAATAAGATATTATATGTGACATATTTTTATCTAGTTTAAATATTTTTTTGTATTTCTTTATTTGTTTTCTACTTAGTGAAATAGTCTCTCCTTCGTGTTGACCTGCAATAAAGAAAGTACCACAAATAACATCATATCCTACTTTTCTGTTTAATGGTAACCTTAGTATTTTTCCTTCTTCATTACAAATTAAATCTACATTATGTTCTAATTGTATATACTCTATTAAACCACCAACTATATTTTGGAGATTTTTTAAAGTATGTTTTACTTTTAATTGGTATGGCTCTTTGTAAGGTTCTACTACTAATATTCTAATCTTATTCAACTTTTATTACATCTCCTTATCCTACTACTTTGCATATTTTACTTGTTTCTAACTTGTACTTTAAAATACTGGACTTGGTATAAATATTCCATTATCTATAACTTTTGTTTCAGTATTTATCTTTAAAAGTTCATCATTTGTAAGATTTTGAGTTTTAATAATCAAATTATTTATATCTTTTCTTTTATAACTGGTTTCTTCTAATACTTTACTTTTTCCTAAACCTTCACTTGTTGCAGTTCCTATATGCTTTTGTGTGTAAAATTTACTAATACGTAGCTGTATTTGATTTTTAGAATTATAATTTAGTTTAAATTGTAAATAACTTTCATCATCTATTATTATTCTTTTTATCAATGTTTTCTCCTGATGATATATATAATAAGTAGTGTCAAATTCCCAATTATTTTTACATTTATTATTTATTTCTTGTACTTGTTGCTTTGTCATCATCTGCATTATTCATCATCTCCTTTTTACTTATCATACTTTGGGTCTTTTTTTACATATTTTAGTTCATCTATACATTCTTGTTTTGTATCTCCAAAAATTGATACTGTATCATATTCAGTTATCCAAGGCTCTTTTAGTGCTAAACACCATCTTCCATCTTCTGTTTTTTCCCAATATTCAATTTTTTCTTTATCTGATTTTTTCATATTACTTCTCACAACCTATCTTTAATCATCTATTTTGACAGTTATAAATTTTATAATGTTTTCATTTATTCTATAATTTCTCTCTAATTCTGCGATTATGCTAGGGTCAGCTTCAAAATAAATTACTACATAATGACCTTCTTTGCATTTATTGATTTCATAAGCTAATTTCTTAATTCCCTTTTTATCTATTGCTGTTACTTTTCCATCTTGTTTTATTAAATCTGTTATTTCTGTTATTATGCCTTCAATTTCTCCTTCATCTAAATTTGGACTGATAATTATTACACTTTCATATTTATTCATTTTTCAAATTCTCCTTTACTTTTTCTCTAAAAACTGTAATATTAAAGTAATTATAATAATCTGTATCATGTGCTTCTAATTCAATATATTCTCCCTTATCATTTATAGTTTCATTGAATTTCAAATCGTGAGTACGATATTCTTCATAATCAATTTTATAGTTCCTTTTTAATTCTTCATACTTAACTTTTGCTAATTCATAATTTGAAAATAAACTTACATTTATTCCTTTTTCTCCTGTGTCATGTTTCCAATTTTCTAATATTACATATACAGTATTTCCACTAGACATTATTTACTCCTTTTCATATTTCAATTTTAAACAACTTTATTTTTTACTGGTATAAGTTGTTGCTTATGATTTATTAATTCAAATGTCCTTGAATCTCGTTGAAAGCTGATATACCAGTATTTTGATGTTTTAATATTATTTAGTGAAATTTTTGAAATCCCCACTTCTTAAATAACTTCTCTAGCTTGTTATATTCTGCTGTTCCTCTTGCTGTTGTCCTATCTCGTGGATAATAACAATTTCTTTCTGCATTGTATATTCCATTATGTATATAGTGGTATCTTGATAATTCTAAAATTTCATTGTTACTGTTACTACTACTGCCAATACCTCTAATGCCTAATGATATTTCAAAGTTTCTTAAACCTAATTTCTGCAAATTAGATGGTGTAACTTCTTTAATATCTGTATTGAACCATGGCTGTTGCATTTCTTGTCCTTCCTCATCATAGGCTTTTACTATATATCCATTATCTTTAAGAATTATCCAACTTTTAGTATATCCTGTTAGTGCATAATTAACTAAAGAGCCACTTGGTCTTTTTGCAAAATCCTGATACATAACTTGCGACTTCTTCTTAAAGTCTTTTGCAATTTTTAAGGCTACATCTACATTATTTATAAAAGCTAACCTATTACTTGGAACGCAAAGAAATAGGAGTTTTAATCTACAAATTAATTCTCCTATTTCTCTAAATTCATCATCTGTTATACTATCCAATAGAATGATTACTGGACTTTCTTTTTGCTTACTATAATTTACAACTTCTTCTAGTGATACATTTTCCAACGGAACATTTCCCATTTTTTACTCACCTCATCTCTGCTGAATTTTGTTGATAAAATCCTGATTTTCTTACTCTCCCAGCTGATGAAGTAGCTTAACACAAAATTTTCTGTCAGTAAATAGCTTTTTTAAAAAAAAGTGGATAAGTTTTAAAATATGTCAAGTAATTTATTCTTCTTCGTTAGAAACCATTTCTAATATTTCTTTTAGTGATTTCTTAATATTTTCACTTAAAATATATAGAAATATAAAAGTTTTATTATCATGAACACCATCTTTTAGACTTCCTTCAATTTCACTTGCCAAACCTTCTATATCTAAAAATTGGCTCTCTAGTTCTTCTATTTCTAAAAATATGGTTTCATCAATTTGATTATTGAATTTCTCCATCTTCTACCATCTCTTTCATATAAACATCAAATATATTGTATATGATACAAATTAACTTTTTAGCTTTAGATGAAATAATAGAAATATAATTGCTATCATCATGATTAAGCTCTTGCACGAATTCTGTATAAAATGTTAATTTCTGCAACATTCTACTCATATCAAAAATATCTCTATTTACATTCGTGTTTTGGATATGTTCTTTAACCTCGTAAACTCGCATTCTATCCTTCATCTCCTGTTATACTATTTTGTATCATCATTAATATTTTACTTACAGAAAATAAAAAATAGTAACTTGCATTTTTATAAGTTACTATTCAAAAAATCTTTTTATTTCCACTACTTATATATCATAAAATCCTCTAATGCTTCTAATGTACCACAATTTAAACACATTTCTGTTTTTCCTACTACTTTTTTAGCTGACCCAATATTACTTTTTATATCATATCCTAAAATCATTATTTACCCTCTCTAAACACCTTAAATTCATCTATCCCAACTACTAATCCTAATGTACTACCTGTTTCCCAATTTACATGAATAGTCCCAATATCATCTACGAAATCAACTGTTCCCATTGTTCCACTTAATACAGAATTAGTTAAATCGTACATTTTAATTAATTGTACTTTCGTTCCTTTAGTATATTTTTCTTTTATATGTTGTATTTCTTCCTGTGTGTGATTTTTAGTTTGGCTTTGTTTATCCAATACTAGAATAATATCATCTAATTCAGATACATCAATAATTCCTTCTAAATGGTCTGGAAAAACTAAGACTTTTAGCTTTCCTTCAAATTCTTCTATTTCTAATGTTTTGTATAAATCTTTGATTCCATTTCTGTAATACATATATTCTAATGTTAATGTATTTCCTGAAATTATTAGATTTACTCTGTCCATGTACTTATCCGCTACTTTTTTAACTACTTCAATTAATAATTCCATTTTATCCACCTTCTTTTACTTTGTTTCCTTATAACAAATCTTTTTCCAAAAATCTTTGTATATAGGACTATACTCTGGCAATTCCTCATAGTTAGGTATTTTTAAGTTTTCATCAACTTTATTCTTGTTAAAATAGTTCCATACTATTAACATATATTTAAAATTAGTAATTCCATATCTATTGTTACTCTTTAGAAAATCTGTTACATCTTTTATATCTTCTGCCTTTAAGTTGTATTCTCCTATTGAATGTAATACATAATCTCCTTTATCCATTCTAATACCTGAATGTTTGTCCCATAAGAAAAATGGAAAATCTCGTGAACTATTTATTATCATATATATTTCATGTCCTAAATCTGTTTTACCTATATGTAAGAGCCATTCATCTTTTCCTACTAATTCTAAATCATAATATATCATTTGTTTAAAGTCCATTTTCTCACCCCCTAGAATTGACTTAAATCAATTTTTATTATTTACTAGGCTAATTTGTTGCTGTTAAATATAAACTTTAAATCTCACATAATATCATTTCTAATTATATGTATATATAATACAATATAATATTCTTGTATCACTTGTAGCTCTAGCTGACTAATAGCTTAAGAGCTAATTTTAAATTTGTCAATACATCATAAGTTTTAAAAAATAACAAGTAATTTTAGGCAAAAAAAATAAAAGGTATAAAACCTTCTATTCCTTCTGTGGTGCGTCATCAGGGGGTCGAACCCTGGACCTTCGGATTAAGAGTCCGCTGCTCTACCAACTGAGCTAATAACGCATATTTAATTATTTATATCAAAGTTGGGGAGAATTGGGGAGAAGTTCATTTTTTTAACTTCTTGTCAATTCTCTCAAACTATATATATTTCAACTTATTTCTAACATCTTAAAATCTTTAGACTAACTGATTAAGAGTCTGTTGCTCTGCCAATTGAGCTAGTGATGCATATATTAAATTTTGAAAAAGTTGGCGCGAGTTATTGCAAGTTGGCGCATTTTACATTTTTTTATAAAATCATAAACTTGCAATAACTTACGAAAGTACCGATTCTATCAATACTTTTAACCATATCATAAGCATTCATTACCTACTGATTAAGAGTCTGCTGCTCTACCAACTGAGCTAATGGCCCATTTATTAAAATTTTATCTTCCAGTTATCCTCTTTTATATTAGGGGATAACTGGGGACTAGTGGGGATACCCACTAATTATTAATATTATTAAAAACTTTTAAACCTACTGTAAATACTGTGTTGTATCAATTAACTTGTAGTAGGGTATGGCCCGATTAAGAGTCAACTGCTCTAGTCAACTGAGCTAATAGTTCATTTATAAAATTTTATTAATATTCTTGATATTTTCTCCAATTTAGTTGGAGAAAATATCTTTTTATGTGACTATTATAATATTTTTTATGAACTTTGTCAATTACTTATTTCTTTATTTGTTAAATTAGTGTTTATCTTACTATTATTTATACTATTTGTATTAACCTTATTACTATTTTGTTGTTTATTAACAGTTTCTTCTTGTTCAATGGTGTTATTTTCACTATTATTCTTATTAGTATTCTCATTTTTTTGAAAATTATTAGTTTCCTTTGATTTTGTATTTCTTAAAATAATTCTAGTCATTGCATCATAAGTATCTTTAGATAATAGCTTAGTCGAAATAACCTTACCATTAAGCATTTTTGTAAGGTAAGTTTCAGTTTTTAAACCATTAGCACCTTTTTGTTTTACTCTTTCTTTTCCTAAAGACAAAGTATTATCATCAACATATTTAGTAGTGAAGGGAATAGATGTAACAGTTTTAGTACTAAAAGTAAAAGTATATTCCTCTTCTTCTTTAATTCCATAAAGAGATACTGTAGCTATTCCATTCTGTGCACTTGCAACAATTCTTATTGGATATTTTCTTGTATTTTTAAATTTAAAATCAGTCATTCCATAGACAACAGTAGCATCTCTACCAGCTGGTACATATGATGTAACAAATTGATGATTTCTCCTTTCTACAATTTCTAGATTTGCCATTAACGCAGAATTATATAAGGTAGATGATATTTGACAAATTCCTCCACCAATTCCATCTACTACTTCTCCATTTGAATATACTTTGGCATTTTTATACCCTGTTGCTGCTGATCTAACTCCTAAAGCTTTATTATATGAAAAAGTTTCTCCTGGTAATACTACTTTTTCATTAATTTTCTCACAAGCGAGTCTTAGATTAGTAGTTCTATCTACACTACTCACATCATATCTAGTAGTAAAAGTAGACAATTTATCTGGGAAAGCCTCTGTTCCTATATCTTTTATGGTAACTTTTGGTTTTGTAATAGTAAGTGGAATCTCATATATTTCTTTTTCTTCTTGTAAGATAGTCTTTGCAGTCTCCACATCAAAATTAATTCCTTCCACCTCTGGATAAACAGTAAATGGATTTTTGGTATAATATGCATCTTTTGTTTCTTTATATATTTCATCATGAATTTTCTGTATATCAATATTCTGTGGTTCTTTGCTTACAACTGGTATTTCTATATCTTCATTAATTATATTAATATTATTTAAATTATCTTTGACTTTATTTATTAAAGTTTGGTAATCTATACTAATACCTTTTTTACCTTTTGTAACTATTAATTTATTTCCTTCTATTGAATAGCTAGAATCTACTACTACACCTGGAAGGTTTACTCCTATATCTTCAATAGTTTGTTTAGTTATGTCTTCATTTAAATTCATATTCACATCTATATTTCTCTTGCCAATAAGAGTAAATAAAATAGCATAATTGTTAACGAAAATATTACTATTCCTACCTATCAAATATGCTTCATCAACTGCTTTCTCAACTTCATAATTAACTTCCATGACAGTAAGATTTAAAGTTGTAAGATAATCCTCATACTTCAATCCTATTTCTTTCTCTTTTTTTTCTTGATATAATTGGTTTAGCTTTTCTACTGCTTCTGTTTTTGATAACCCAGATATATCTAATCCCTCTATTGAAACTCCATTAATTATTTTTTCTTTACCTAAATTAATTATTGAAAAAATAGTTGATATTACTAATAAAATTATTATTAACACAATAGATATAACTATAATATGTATTTTTCTATTTTTATATAGCTTTTGTCTTGTCTTATTATCCTTAATTCTTCCTCTTTTTTCGTCTGTTCTTCTATCTTCTCTAAGCTTTTCCTCTGTTATATCCTTTTTTTGATTTTCTGTACTTTCTTTTTTGCTTTTTTTAACATCTTCCTTAATATTTTCTTTCATATTAATATCCCCTTATTAAATATTACACTATTAATATATCATAAATGACCTTTTTTGACAATAATTGTGTTTATTATAAATAAAGATTTAATTCCAATACTTACACTTTTTCTAAAACTTATAGTAACACTATATTCTTAATTATTACTATAATATGTACGTTTTTAATTATTATTACATCTGAATTTTTATCAAAAAAGTAATATTACATTTTATTTACAATTTAAAAAAATACTTGAATAATGTAGAATTTAATATTATAATGTGAATAGCAAAAGATAAATAAGGAGAGAATATCAATGGAATTAACTAAAAACATATTTTTTAATACTGATAAATTAGTTGAGAATAGTAAAGTTAAAATATCATATACAGGAAAGCTTTTTCAAGATTATTCTGAAGAAGTTTCAATTCATTATGGATTTGGATTAAATTGGGAAAACGTTAAAGATATAAAAATGGAAAAAACAGATTTAGGATTTCAAGCTGAAATAAACTTATTAGAAGGTGAATCCTTTAATTTCTGTTTTAAAAATGAGAACAAGGAATGGGATAATAATGATGGTCAAAATTATATCTTTCCTTTAGAAAAAGTAAATAAAGAATTGCTAGTATTAGAAGATGAACAAGTCTCTTTAGGTACTGCAAAAAAATTAAGAAAATCATATTTATGGAGTAAAAAAATACGTTTAGCAGTATATAAAATAATTACATATTTTCCAAAACTTATATCTGGAAATTATTCAAGAAAAAAAGTAACATCTCAAAGTTAATATAAAAATTTTATAAAAAACAACCTGAATTGGGTTGTTTTTTATTTTCCTCTAATTTATCGCCTGATGTGAGTTTTCGAATACAAGGGAGAGAATCTTAAAGAGCTAGAGATTATAGCCTTATGTTATAATCCACCCACCATTTATGGAAATGATTTGACCAGTAGTAAATTCGTCATCAACTAGCCAAATTACACATTTGGCAATATCTTCAACCTTTCCAATTCGCCCTAAAGGAGTTTCATCCTTTAACTCTAATAATTCTTCTTTAGATAATTTTGAATTCATGCTTGTATTAATTAACCCTGGAGCTATTGAATTAACTCTAATATTAGATGGGCCTAGTTCTTTTGCAAGTGCTTTTGTTAAGCCATCCATCCCTGCTTTCGAAATTGAATAAATTACTTCTAGTGAACCACCTACTATTCCCCAAATTGATGAAATATTTATAATACATCCTTTTTTGTTATGTATCATATTTGGAATAACTTCTTGTGACATCGCAAAAGCTGAATACAAATTATTTTTTATTATTCTATCCCAATCTTCATCAGTTTCATCTGTAAACAGTTTATACTCCGAAATCCCTGCATTATTTATTAGAATATCTATTTTATTATACTTATTCAAAGTATAATTTACTAATAACTTTATTTCCTCTCTTTTAGATACATCTGCTTTAAATATATCTATATCAATATTTTCTTTTTTTAATTCTTCTTTTAATTTTTTTGCTTCTTCTTCAGATTTATTATAATTTGCTATTACTTTTATTCCGTTTTTCGCTAAAGTCTTTGCTATTTCTCTACCAATACCTTTTGATGCTCCTGTTACTATTGCAATCCTTTCCATATTAATTTATCCTTCCATTTAATCTTAAATAAAATTATAATTTTATTTAAGGTTACTTATTTTTTATATTATATAGATTTTCTCATCTTTTTTCAACATGGATAAATTAATACATAAAAAATTCCCTTTAAAATTTTATTAATTAGCAATTTTAGTTTATATTTTATTTAATATAAAAGTTGTAACTTGACCATCTAAATTAATAACCTTTAAAATAAAACTACTTAAATCTTTAACTTCATCTCTAATATCTATCCAAGCAAAATATCTATTTAGATTTCCTATACAATTAATATCATTTTTATTTGAATATAATTTATTATAATTATTATCTAATATTTCAAAATCATAACCCATACAATTAAAATCTTTACAGTTAAAAGTTATTCCTAAACCTGTATTAGTTAAAATAACTTTTTCTAAACTCAAATTAGCATCTTTTGTTAAATTCTTAAAAGAATAATTTGTTACTTTTCTATTACTAAATTTATCCTCAATTTTTAAATTTAAATTATAATTACCTTCAACTTCCTTTGTTGTAACTTCTCCATTTATTATAGTATATAAGGTAATCTTATCGAAACTAATAAAAACTTCCTCCATATTTGGAAAACTTGGAGATACTAATACAACTGCTGTTTTTATTTCATTATCCTTTATTTTTTCTATTTTATTAAATCTCATAGATGTAGCAATATTTTTAGTCCATATTTTTTCATCTTCACTATCTATATATATTTGGTTTCCATTTTCATCTTTTATTTTTAATCCTGAAATTGATATATTATTAAATTCATCAATTTTAAAATCTGTAATAAAATCTAAAGAAAATATCATATTAATATCATTTAATAAAGAATATTCTAATTTATAAGCTATATCTCTTGATTTAATATAATCTTCTTTATTGTATTGCAAATAATTTTCTGATATTGCAGATTCTATTTGTTCTGCTCCAATACCATGTTCGTGTAAGTTAAATATTTTTTTTATATAATTATTTATATCTTTTGAAAAAACAATTCCTGTTGTTAAAATAATACTTGCACATAATCCAGCTACAATTTTATAATATTTATTATAATATTTCTTTTCTGATTCTTTGTCATTTTCTTTGTATAAATTATTTGTATTTTCAATTATTATATTTCCCATTTCCTTTGGTATGTTATTTGAATTTATAGTTTTAGAGATTATTTCATTTATTGAATTTTTCATAATTATTTTCCTCCAAATCTTTTTTTATTTTATTTTTCGACCTCTTTATTATACTTTTAATCGTATTTTCTTTAATTTTCATTATTTTTGCAATTTCTTTTGTAGTGTATAAATTTTCATAATATAAAATCATAATAATTTTTTCTCTTTTTTTTAAACATGCTAATAATTCTTTAAATTTTATATTACTATCTAGATCTTTTTCGTAAAACTCTTTGTCTTCATACTTATTAGATTTTTCAATTGGTATTAGATTTATTTTATTTTTTTTATTATATATTTTGTAACATTCATTTATTAATACTTTAATTATCCAGTATTTTAAAGAATCTTTTGATTTTAATTGATGTAAATTTTTATAGGTATAATACATAGTTTCTTGTATTGCATCTAAGGAATCTTCTTTATTTCCTGTTTTTGATAAAGCTATTCTATATAAGTCCTTTTGTATTTGTAAAAATATTAAAGAAAATGCATCTTTATCACCTTTTAGTGCTTCTTCTAGTAAATTGTCCATTGCTTTCTTTTCCTTCCCTTCGATTTATATATATTTTTTATTACTGTTTAAGCTAATTTTATTATTTATTTTTGTGAATTTTATTTATTAGTGTAATCGCGATTCTATTTAATAGATAATTATTATATAAAAAAAGTTGCATTTTTTCTAAATTTAAATTTATAATATAATAAAAAATATAAAGTTGTGTTTATTTATAACTTTCTATATATAAAGCTTTTGCAATATAAGGAATTATTTCTTTAAAATGATACCAACCTGAACTTTTAATATCATTATAAATTAAAATTTCTATATAAGATTTCTGTATCTGTGTTTAACATATTTAATCCTTTTAAAATTTCCATCATATCCAGATGTTAAATTGTTTACACTTATTAAAGACATTGCTCCTCCTATCTAAACAAAAATTTTTGTCTTATCATATCTTTCCTTCCATATATTATAATTTTCTATCTATAAATTTATCTACTTTCAAACTCGTAATTTAGCAATTACTTTTAAAATTAATGTTTGTTAACTTTGCTTGTTTAATTAATATGGTAACACACATATTTGTTGCTATCATTTTCTATCTTTATTATATAGTTATTTTTGAAAGCTTAAAAGCCAGCAATCAAGATACTTTCAAGACTACTGACCTATATGGAGCGTTTTAGGAGGTTATTTGCGAAAAAATTGCCTATTTTTAATAGTGTTCCTCCCACATTTTGTTCAAAAAAATAATTAACTCATCAACTATTGAAATTAGTATAGCATAAAATAAAAA
The DNA here is from genome assembly GCA_947245515.1 of uncultured Clostridium sp. Classification (GTDB taxonomy): domain Bacteria; phylum Bacillota; class Clostridia; order TANB77; family CAG-508; genus CAG-269. The sequence goes on from CAMXQV010000014.1 coordinate 15,701, forward strand.
AACTGGCAACTAATTATTTCTAACTAGTCGCCTTTCATAGCAATCTTTAATAATTTTGTTTTTGAGGAATGACACCTCTTATTCCTCCTCTTGGATTTTCTACATCTCCATCATATCTTGGAATTAAGTGAACATGTATATGCATAACAGATTGTCCAGCTGATTGTCCACAATTCATTCCTATATTATATCCCGTAGGATGAAATTCTTCATCAATTAACTTCTTAGCTTTATCTACTAACTCAAAAATAGCTTGTCTTTCTTGTATATTAGTTTCAAAAAAGTCCTTAATATGTCTTTTTGTCATAAACAACAAATGACCTTTACTCACAGCAAATTCATCAAATCTAGCAAATGCATATTCATTTTCTAATACTATTTTTTCCTTTTCATTTTTCCATCTACAAAATAAACAATCTTCCATATTATCTTCCTCTTTTATCTTTTTCTTCTTTTTCTTCTATTTGTTCTACTCCAACTTCTAATTGATTTTTTCTACTTACATTTCCACCAACTTCAAATTTATATTTTGATAGCTGATTTTCTCTTTTTAATTTTAAAATTTTAGTTTCTACATCATTTGTACAAAGAAACAATTTATCTCATATTGTAGAATATGGATTAAGACATAGCTTTGCAACACCTTGTAGAAATCTAGGTATGGAGCCAGAAGTATTAGCACGCTTAAATTGAAAGATTTTATATCAAAATTACAAGAAAAAGAAAAAATAACTGCATAAAAAATATTATGTACTCAACTTAAGAAGTAACATAATATCTGGGGACTATTTGTTCCAATACATAATAATTTATAAAAAATAATAGATATATTTTTATTTTAAAAAAGCATTGAAGCCAGCAACCAAGATACTTTCAAGACTACTGACCTGTATGGAGCCACTTCCCAGATTCGAACTGGGGACCCTCGCATTACAAGTGCGATGCTCTGGCCAGCTGAGCTAAAGTGGCAAAATATTAAATTATTTGGTGAACTAAACTGTTTAACAAACGTAAAGTTCGTTTTTAAAACGTTTTGGTGACCCGTACGGGAATCGAACCCATGTCTCCGCCGTGAAAGGGCGATGTCTTAACCGCTTGACCAAGGGGCCATATAAAAGAACATCTGCTTTTTCAAGATATTCTTTTGGTGAGCTATCCGCGACTCGAACGCGGGACAACTTGATTAAAAGTCAAGTGCTCTACCACCTGAGCTAATAGCCCACATAAGCTTGTGATAACCACAATACTTTTTTATTTTACACTACTATTTAAGTATTGTCAATACTTTTACAAATATTTTTTAATTTTCTTTCAATTATGATTACTAATTAGACTTATAATAAAATAAATATTAAAAAACAAAATTATGCATTTAACTTTTCTAAAACTTCATCAACTTCTATTCCATGTACTGCACAAGCCTCTTCAATTGTTTCCATTTGAGATGCTGGACACCCTAAACAATGCATTCCAATTTCTAATAAAATATCAGCTTTTTCTGGTGCTTTTTCTAAAATTTCCCCAATTTTTGTATCTTTCTCAAATTTCATAATATCCCTCCTATAATATAAAATATATAAAAATTACTATACTTTCCTATTCTATAAAAAATTAGCAAAGCAAATATATTTTAACACAAATTTTTAAAAAAGTATAGACAAATTAAAAAAATTATTATATTATGATAAAAAATGTAAGGTGGTGATTTTATTTCACATTTAATTCATTTATATTTTATATCTTATATTATATATCTTTTTATTTTCTTATATTCAATATATTCATATTTTGAAATAATAATTTTTCATAATAAACAAGGTTCCAAATTAGATATAAAAAAGAAAAATTTTAAATAAGGAGGTTTATATATTTTAAAATTAACAAAAAAACTTTTATTCATATTAGTATTTTTATTTATTTCAAGTATATTTACAATAAAAACCTTTTATCAAATTTACACTTCACAAGAAATTATAATAACCTATGCAGTTCATCCTTTTAATCTTGTTACCCAAAATCCTGAATTATGGAATTTTATCAAAAAAAGCTATATCTTTGTTTTTATATTCTCTAACTTAATAATAAGTAATTTTATTTATATTAAATTTTTTCAAAAATACCAAAAAATCACTTCTACTATTCAAAAAACTTCTAAACTAAAAAATCCAAATAATACAAAAGAAAATCTAAAATTACTTATTGGAATAGATGAAAAAACAAAATCAAAAATATATATCGAGGAAGCAGGATTATATCAAAACTTTTTAATAACAGGAACAATTGGAACTGGAAAAACATCTTCAGCAATGTATCCATTTACAGAACAACTAATTAAATATAACTATGATAATCCAAATAATAAAATTGGAATGTTAATATTAGATGTAAAAGGTAATTATTATAAACAAGTAAAAAACTTTGCACAAAAATATAATTTAGATAAAGATTTAATTATTATAGAACTTAATTCTGGAATATATTATAATCCACTGCACAAACCAAATTTAAAACCACAAATTTTAGCAGACAGAATTAAAACAATTCTACTTCTATTTTCAGAAAATAATTCTGAATCCTATTGGATAGATAAAGCAAGTCAAGTAATATGTGAAGCAATTAAAATTTGTAGACTATATAATAAAGGATATGTAACTTTTTTAGAATTACATAAATTAATAACAATTCCTAATTATTTTACTGAGAAAATAACAATACTTCGAGATTTATTTACATCTTCAAAACTTAACCATAAACAAATATATGAACTAAATGAAAGTTTAGAATTTTTTCAAAAAGAATTTAATCAATTGGATAGCAGAACTAAAGGGATTTTAATTTCAGAAATCACTAGAATTACCAATACTTTTATAACAGATTATGAGGTAATGAATACTTTTTGTCCACCAAAAAATAAACTAAATTTTAAAAGTTTTCAAGAAGTTATTAAAAAAGGAAAAATTGTAATTTTAAATATGAATATTTCTGAATATTCTCAATTATCAAAAATAATTGCAACCTATCTAAAGCTCGATTTTCAAACTGAAGTCATGTCAAATTTGTCAAAAAATACTGTTAAAACAACTGCTTTTATATGTGATGAATATGATAAATATGCTAGTAAAATTGATGCTGAATTTTTTTCACTTAGTAGAGAAGCCAAATGTATTAATATAATCAGTACACAAAGTTATTCATCTTTAAAATCCACATTAAGAGATGATTACCAAGTGCGAATTCTTATTCAAAATCTAATTAATAAAATATGGTTTAGAACTGATGATAGCTTCACTATAGAAGAAGCACAAAAACAACTAGGTAAAGAAGAAAAAAATCACACTTCAAAAAGTATTTCTGAAAGTGCAAAAGAAACAAATTTTAACTATATTACAAACTCTTTAACTTCTAAAAATTCTAATATATCAGAAACTTTTAGTACATATACACAAAAGGACTTTATGTTTGATAGTAACTTTTTTTCACAAGAATTAGAAACTTTCACCGCCCTTACATTTTTATCTACTGGATATTCAATTTTAAAACCTCAAAAATTAAAATTGTTACCATATTTTCAAAAAAATAAATTTAATAACAGGAGGTTAACATGAAAAAAATATTTTTCTTTGTTTCATTTATTATATTATTCTTTATCTTTATAATTACTTTTTCAAATTCTTGTCACGCTTTTGGTGACCCTAAAATTGTTAGCAAAATTAATAGTGCCTTTGAAAGTATAGAAGGATGGATTTTAAAAATTTCTACACCAGCTGCTGCTGTTGCAGTTGGTACTGGTTTATTTATGAAAAAATTTAGTTTTGGTGATGAAGAAAGAATTAGAACTGGTAAAAAATTGGTAAAAAGTTCTTTATTTTCCTATGCTTTCATATTAGCTATTGATTTAATTTTATCTGCAATAAAATCCTTAATAGGCTAAGGAGGTAGTTTTGGAAAATAGTAATGACGTAACAAATATTATAATAGAAACAATAAATAAAATTTTTGAAACACTTTTTAGTTCTATTGACAATAGTTTATATTCTATATTAGATAGTATAACTTTTATTGGACCAGATATTTTAAAAGATCCAAATTTTGAAAACTTATTTGGAACATCAACAGCTAATGGAATTTTACTAATTGCAAATTCACTATTATTAGGATTTATTTTATATTATTCAGTAAAATATTTACTATCACATTTTACTTATCATCAAGTTGAAGCACCAAGTAGCTTTATTATAAAATTAATCTTATATGGAATTTGTATGAATTATTCATTTTTTATTATATCCTTTGTATTAGATTTAAATTACAATATATCACTCTCAATACAAAACCTGGGAGAAAATTTATTTAATAAAAATATATGTTTTTCTGAGCTAATTAATACAATAAATACTAATATATCAATTGATACTAGCTCTATTGACATCTTCTCTTTAGATGGATTAATAAAAAGTACTTTAAGTATTTCCTTATTAAATCTAGTTTTTTCATATTCTTTAAGATATATAATGTTAAAATTATTTATTCTTCTTACACCTTTTGCAATTTTATCACTTACTCTCGATGCAACCTCATGTTTTTTTAAAGCTTGGTTAAAAAATTTCTTTGCATTATTATTTATACAAATAGTAATCTCTTTTATTCTATTAATTTTATTTTCTATAAATTTTTCGTCAACAAATTTACTTACTAAATTTATATATATTGGTGGAATTTATTGTTTAATACAAACAAATTCCTTTGTTCGTGAATTTATAGGTAGTGTTTCCACAAATGTTACCCAAACTGTTAAAAACTTTAATCTTTTAAGAAAATAATTTTATTCTTTATTTTTTACTTATTGAAAGGATGATTTGATGAAATTTATTTTTCCACAAAATTATAATTTTAAAAATAAACTATTAGGCATATTTGACTATTCTACAATATTTATTAATATTTCTTGGTGTGCTATTGTATTTATTATTCTCAACTTATTTATTCATAATTTAAATACAAAAATATTTATTTTTATATTTGCCTGTCTGCCTATTTTTCTTTTTAGTATTTCTGGTATAAATGGAGAAAATATTATTTATGTATTCTTATATTTAATTAAATTTGCATACAAACCAAAACTATTTTTTTATAATAAAATTAAATAATTTAAACTCATTATTAACTTGAATTTTTTGTCTAAAAAAGATATAATAGTTTAAAAATTGTAATTAGGAGAAAACCAAAAATGAAACTAGAACAAAAGGATAAATCACTTTTATTTTCAGAAACAACAATACCTGATATCTTTTTTTCTGAATACTTATCAGAACTACCAGGTGAATATTTAAAAATATATATGTACATTTTGTTTTTATCAAAATATGGAAGAGAAGTAAAATTAAATGATTTATCGAAAAAGCTTAATGTTTCTTTAAAATCAATTAATGATGGTCTAAGATTTTTAGAAGAAACTCATTTAATAACTAAAAAAACGAATGGATATATTATAACTGATTTACAAGAATTAACTCTTCACAACTTATACTCTCCTAATTTAACAGTTACAAAGGAGAAAGTTGAACAAACTGCCAAAAATAAATCACGAACCAAAGCAATAGAACATATAAATAATATGTATTTTCAAGGAATTATGGGTCCTTCTTGGTATAATGATATTGACATATGGTTTAAAAAATTCGGATTTGATGAACAAGTAATGATTGCTTTATTTGACTATTGTTATAAACGTAGTGCTTTACACAAAAATTATATACAAACAGTTGCTGAAGCTTGGGCTACAAATAATGTAAAAACTTGGAATGATCTAGATAAGTATTCTGAAAAACAAGAGAATTTAACACAATATAAAAAAATAATTGCAAAAAAACTTGGAAAATATAATGGCTTAACCCAATATGAAGAAGCCTATATTGAAAACTGGGTTTTAAACTATGGATATGATATGGATATTATAGAAATAGCTCTTAAAAGAACTACTTATAAACAAAATCCAACCTTTGAATACATAAATAATATTATAACAAGTTGGCATGAAAGACAATTAAAAACACCAGCAGAAATACAAGCTTTTATTGAACAAAGAAAAAAGCAAGAAAATAATGTAAAAGAATTACAAAATAAAACAAAAAAACAAAGTTATGAACAAAGACAATATGAAAATTTAGAGTATTTATATGCTAACGAAACTAAAAAGGAGGACTAAATGTCAAACAATATACTAAATACCTTATTAAAAGAATATGAATATAAAAAGTTACATGCAGAATTAGATTTAGAAGAAAAAAAAGAAAATTTATATATACAACTTCCAAAATTAAGAGAAATAGAAAATGAATTAAATAATTATGCATTAAATACAACTAAAGAAATATTAAAAAATGGAAGTTCCTCTTTAAAAGCTCTACAAGATAAAATTAATATTTTAAAAAAAGAAAAAGAAAAAATTTTACTGTCAGAAAATATTGATGAAAATTATTTAAAACCCAAATATGAATGTGCTCTTTGTAAAGATACAGGGTATGTAAGAGATAATAGCTTTAAAACACAAATGTGTAATTGTTTAAAACAAAAATTACTTAATTATTCTTTTAATAAATCTAATATGACAAATTTAAATAAAGAAAACTTTAACAGTTTTAATGAAAATTTATTTTCTGATGAAGTAAATGTTCAAAAATATAAACTTAATATCTCACCTAGAGAAAATATTGAAAATATAAAAAATAGATGTATTGATTTTGTAAATAATTTCGATAATCCTGAAAATAAAAATTTACTTTTTTGTGGTAATTCTGGATTACGGCAAAACTTTTATGTCTAATTGTATTGCCCAAGAATTATTAAAAAATCGGAAAAACCGTTTTATATCAAACAGCACCTGTTCTTCTTGAAAGTGTTATAGATTATAAAATGAGTAAAGAAAAAAATTTATATGATAATATATATAAATCTATTTTAGAAGCTGATTTATTAATAATTGATGATTTAGGAACTGAAAGTCTAAACTCTATGAAATTAAGTGAACTTTTTACAATAATTAATACTAGAATTTTAAATTTAAATAATAAAATAACTAAAACAATTATTTCAACTAATTTAAATATTAATGATATTTTTAGAGATTATGAAGAAAGAATTGGCTCAAGAATTGTTGGACATTATGACTTATATTATTTTATTGGTGAAGATTTAAGATTTAAAAAATGCTAGAATTCCTTCTAGCATTTTTTTATTCTATATCTGGTTTTAAAGTTTCTATACTTACAACTTTTCCTCCATCATTTGTTCTCATTAATGTAACTCCTTGAGTTGATCTTCCTAAAACACTTATATCTTTTACATTTATTCTAATAATTGTTCCTGTATCTGTAACTAGCATTACATCATCCTCTTCACTAGCAACTTTTACTCCTACAATTTTTCCAGTTTTTGGTGTTATTTTATAAGTAATTACACCCTTTCCTCCTCTGATTTGGACTCTATATTCATTTAACTCTGTTCTTTTTCCAAATCCGTTTTCTGTAATTGCAAGTAAAGTAGCTTTATCTCCTGCTATTACTGATTCCATTCCTATAACTTCATCATCATCATCAAGTCTTATACCAATTACACCTTGAGAAACTCTTCCTATTGGACGTACATCTTTTTCATCAAAGGTAATACACATACCTTTTCTTGTTACTAATACTACATTATCTTGTCCATCTGTTAATCTAACTTCAATTAATTCGTCATTTTCTTTTAAAGTAATACCTTGTAATCCAGTTTTTCTTGCAGAGTTATATTCTCCTAAAGCTGTCTTTTTAATTAATCCATTTTTTGTAGCCATTAATAGATATTTTCCTTCTGCAAAGTTTTGAATTGGTATAACTGCTGATACTTTTTCTCCAGGATCTAAACTTAATAAGTTTACTATTGCAGTCCCTTTTGCAGTTCTTCCTGCTTCTGGAACTTCATATCCCTTTAATCTATATAATTTTCCTTTATTTGTAAAGAATAAAATTGTATCATGTGTTGATGCAGTAAATATTTGTTTTACAAAATCTTCTTCTCTCGTTGTCATTCCTGTAATTCCTTTACCACCTCTTTTTTGGCTCTTGTAAGTATCTATTGGTAATCTTTTTATATAACCAAAATGTGTTAAAGTTATTACTGTTTGCTCTTCTTTTACTAAATCTTCGATGTCTATTTCTCCTTCTGCTGCAACTATTTTTGTTTTTCTTTCATCTCCAAATTTATCTTTTATTTCAATTAATTCTTCTTTTATGATATCGAAAACTAATCTTTCGCTACTTAATATTTCTCTTAAATGTGCTATTAATGCCATTAATTCATTATATTCATTTTCTATTTTCTCACGTTGCAAGCCTGATAATGTTTTTAGTCTCATATCTAATATTGCTTGTGCTTGTATATCTGTTAGCCCAAATCTTTCCATTAATCTTTCTTTTGCATCATCATAAGATGAACGAATAATATTTATTATTTCATCAATATTGTCTAAAGCTATTTTTAAACCTTCTAATATATGAGCTCTTGCTAAGGCCTTATCTAATTCAAATTGTGTTCTTCTTAAGATTACTTCTTTTCTGTGGTCTATATAACAATCTAAACATTGTCTTAAGGTTAATATTTTTGGCTCTCCATCTACTAGTGCTAACATTATAATACCAAAGGTTGTTTGCATTTGCGTATGCTTAAATAATTGATTTAGTACTACTTGTGGATTAGCATCTCTTTTAAGTTCTATAACAACTCTTACTTTATCTTTTCTGTCAGATTCGTCTCTACACTCAGATATTCCTTCAACTTTCTTTTCTTTTGAAAGATCTGATATTGTTTTTATTAGGTTTGCTTTATTTACCTGATATGGTAAAGATGAAACTATAATTCTTTGCCTATTTCCACTCATTTCTTCAATATCTGTCTCTGCCCTTAAAGTAATTTTTCCTCTACCTGTTTTATAGGCTTGTTTTATACCTTCTATTCCTAAAATTATTCCTTCTGTAGGAAAATCTGGACCTTTTATAACAGATAGTAAGTCCTCATCTGTCACTTCATCTTCATCAATTATTTTGATTATTCCATCTATTACTTCTTTTAAATTATGTGGTGGTATATTTGTTGCCATTCCTACTGCTATTCCTGATGAACCATTTATTAGTAGAGATGGTATTCTTGCTGGTAACACAACTGGTTCTTGTAATCTGTCATCATAGTTTGGCATAAAATTTACTGTATTTTTTTCTATATCTGTTAACATGTATTCTGATATTTTTGACATTCTTGCCTCTGTATACCTCATTGCTGCTGCTCCATCTCCGTCTACAGAACCAAAGTTTCCATGACCATCAATTAACATGTATCTCATTGAAAAATCTTGTGCAAGTCTTACCATTGCATCATATACTGAACTGTCCCCATGTGGATGATATCTTCCTAAAACTGATCCTACTGTGTTTGCACATTTTCTGTATGGCTTGTCTGAAGTTATTCCATCTTCATGCATTGAATATAGTATTCTTCTATGTACAGGTTTTAAACCATCTCTTACATCTGGAAGTGCACGAGATACTATTACACTCATTGCATAGTCAATATATGCTGTTCTCATTTCTTTTTCAATATCTCTTTCAACTATTTTTCCGTCATTTCTTTCTTGTGGTCTATCTTCCATTTTTCTCCCTCTTTTCTTTAATTTTTACATTTGTATTATACTAAAATACTCCCAATTATGCAAGAAAAATATATCTTTAAGTTTTGACTTTTTACAATTGGAGGTTATAATATATAAATTTTAAAACATTACGTAATCGTCTAAACAAGCTATGAGAGTGCAATTTAAGTACCCTATAACTTAAATTCTAATCTTGTAAGTTGCGACACACAAAGTGTAAAAAAATTATATATTATAATCTCCAATTGTAAAAAGTTAAAATTCAAAAAATATATCAATCGTCTAAAATTTCCAATATATTTAAATTAAATTTTTAGCTAAGTTTTTCTGTTCATCAGATAAATTAAAATTTCTACCATTATTTTTTATTAACTCATGTAAAATCTCTACACTCTTAGCATTATTTATAATTTTTTCAATTGGAGCAATTTCTTTCAATTGTTTCTCCATTTTCTTAAACGCATTATCCATAGCTTCAAAATCTTTAGAATTAAAACTCTCTTTCCATTGATTAATATATCTATTTACATTATCAATAGCCTTATACTGATTATCAAAACTCTTTTGTATATTACTTTCCACATTATTTAAAATAATATTTTTCCCCTGTTTTATAGTCTTTGCAATTGAAGGTTTCAAAATTCCTTTTTGTCTTACCTTATCAACAACTGTATCAAACAGAGAAGAAATACCATCAATTAAACCGCCACTTTGAATTGCTCTTTGCATTTGTGACACATTTTCAAAATTTCCTGTAACAATTCCAATTGCACTTTTACCAATATCAATAGCATCCTCAATTGTTTTAGAAATACCATCTTTTAACCCATAATTAAGTAAATTATTTTTTATATTAATAACTTCATTCTCAATGAAATCTGGCAAGATTGTTCTAATACCAATATCTAAAGCAGTATTTATTGTTTTACCCAAAGTAGTTTCTAAAAAATTCTTTTGTGTTTGAATATTTATTTTGTTATTTAAATCTAAACTATTATTTCTATCTAAATTATTTATATCCATAATATCCCTTCTCTCATTTATTTTTTAATCATAAAGATTTTAATTACTTTTTTATATTTATAAAGAATAGACTCTTTATAAATATTTAATATTATTCTTTTAATATTTAAATTTAATTTAATATTTGAAATCATTTTTAAAATCTTTTTTCTTTCTTTTTTATTAATATTAATTGAAAATTTTTTTAGCGAAGTTCCAAAAAACTTTTGTAATAATTTTGTACTAATAGAATAAAAACCATTTTTATGTTCTATAATTTGTAAATCTATATTTTGAATTAAAAAATCACTTTTGAATTTTTCTATAAACCTCTTGGCACGGGTAATACCAGTAATATCAGACTTCATAAAAAATAAAACGCAATTTATTTTTTTTATAATTTTTTTATAAAAGTCAAATTCCTTTAATGTCTCAATTTGAATAAAAATAAAATCAAAGTTTTCTTTATTGTTATCTAATAAATTTTCTATTTCTTTATAATTATTTTTGTATTTCTTAAAATTATAATTTATTATTTTTATATACTTACTTATATTTGTTCTTATTTTGTTATAATTATTTTTATAATGCTTAGTATTTATTTTTATTAATAATATTTTCTTGTTTTTAGTTATTAAATATTTTAATATTAATTCTATTACAATTTCTTCTTTCCTAACTTCATTATTTTGTATTAAAATTATATTTTTAAATTTTTTATTTTGTAAGTTTATATTGCTTTTATGAAGGTGTATATCTTTATTTTCTCCTTTATCGTTCAATATTTTTAATAAATTATAATAATTTATTTTATCAATTATATGTATTTCTTTGATTCCTAATTTTCTAAAATACGAAATTTTATTTTTTTCTTTTTCCTTTAATAGCATTATTATTTTTATTTTATTATTTTTTTCTTTTATTTTATTTATTAAATCTTCTAATCTTATTTGTCCAGGTAATTTATAATTAATTATAATTAAATCTATCTTACTATTTTTTTCTAAAATTTCTAGAATAGCTTCCTTATATTGAATGTCTTTTCCTATTATTTCATAAGTATTTTCCTTTTTTAATCTTAAATTTATTTCTGGATTATTTAAGGCTGTTACTATCTTCATCTATCTTCCCTTCAACTATTTTTTTCTCTAAATATGAACACTCAATTTTGGTTAATATATGATTATCACTAACAAACATTAAACATTCTCCTCTTTTTAAAGCTTTTATTTCAATTTTTTCTTTTTCAGATAAGTTTGAATATTGTGCTAATATTTTTATATTTTCTTCCTCTAAAGAGAAAAAGGTTTTAATACTAGAATTATTTAAAATACTTTTTCCATAGGTACCATTATCTAAACTAAATATATCTGATATATCTTGTGTTATAGCTACTCCACTTCCACCATATTTCCTTATTGTTTTAAATATTTTATAAATAAAACTAGCAACTTCTTTATTAGAAGTAACTCCAATTAACCTCCATATTTCGTCTAGATATATTGCTTTTTTATCTTTTCTGTTTTCTTTTATTTTATCCCAAAAAATATCTGTAAATAAATACATTCCATATTTTAAATTTTCTTCTCCCAAATCATAAACATCTGCAACTATTAAACTATTATTTAATTCAATATTAGAATAATTATTAAAAAATTTCATTGAACCCTTTACAAATGGAATTAATTTTGTTTTAAATTTCTTTGTTTTTTCATCTCTTCCTAAAATATTAAATAAATCTTCCAAAATAGGCATATCTTGTGACCCTTTAAAAATTTTTCTTTTATTATTTTTATATAAGCTTTCATCATCAAAAGTAATATTTTTTTCTTTGTAGGTTTCTATTATCTTTTCTTCAATTAATGCTTTTTCTTCTTCATTTAACTCTCCAAATATTAAATTAAAAAATCCAACTAACTTACCTATTTTAGTAGCCAAATAACCTGTTTCTCCATCTTCAATACTTTCTTTTCTAATTTCTAAAATGTTTATATAAGTAATTGTATAGTTATAGGTACTAAACTTAGATAAATAAAAAATAGTTTAAAACTATGTCTTATTAAATCTAAGTTTTTCACTTTTAAAATGATGATAATATTCTGTTGTAGAACTTTCTCCTTCAATTTCTTCTCTAAATAATTCATTTTGTGTTTCATCTAAAAAGTTATATGAAAAATGAATATATATATTTTTATACCCATCTACTGTTTCAGCCATAATATTTATTCTATTAAATATTTTCTTTAAGGTGGCATTTGTTAAATTATTAAAATCTAAATTATCTAACATTTCATGATATTCATTATATTTAAGTTCCATTCTTTCTATATCAGTATTGATATTATTGTATTTATTTTCTAATATTTTAATTTCTCTTAATTCAGATGTTAGTAATTTTAGTTGCTCTAAATACATTTCTTCATCTAAAAGTTTTTTATTTTTTTCTTGTCTTATCTCTATTATTTGTAAATTTATATCTTCTGTTCTTTTTCTTAAATATTGAATATCTATTTTCTTTTTTTCTAAATTTTTCTTTTCTATATATAAATTTAAAATATAGGAATCATCCTGTTTTTGTTTTTTCTTTAATTCTTTCTTTATAAATTCTAATAATTCATCTTCAGGTAAAGAATATCTACCTTTACATATTTTATTTCCATGTCTATCATAATTTAGACAAAGCCATTCATAACCTCTATCAATTTTTATGCCATTTTTTCCTTTAACTTTTTTTCTTTTTTTTCTATAAAATCTTGCTCCACATTGTTTACAAAAGATTAACGATGAAAAAATATTTTTATTAGAATAACCAATTTTTTCTTCTAATAAGTTTTTTCTTCTTTCATTTTTTATTTTATTTTTCTTATCCCATACTTCATCACTTATAATTCTTAATTCCTCTTTGTGAACTACTATTTGTTCTTCTTCTGGAATTTCCTTTACATATCCTCTTGTAATATCTATTGATTCTGTTTTATGATTAACTACATCTCCAATACAAATAGGGTTGTTCAAAATTCTACTTACTGTTGTTGAATTCCATTTTTTTCCCTTTCTAGTTTTAATATCTTGATTATTTAATTGAAATGCAATACCTTCTTTTCCTAATAGTTTTTCTGTATATAGATAAAAAATATAATCTAATATAGCTTCTTCTTTATCATTTATTTCTAACATACCAATATCTTCATCTTCTTTTTTTATTAATGTACTTTTATCAGCTTTGTCATTATCCTTTTTATCCCATTTAAACTTATAACCATAAGGGGCTGGTCCACTCCAACCACCTTTTTTATGTAATCTACCTAATTTCCATTTAAACCTTTCAGACCTCATTTGATTTTCTCTTTCTGCACTTGCAAATAGTACAGTTAATAATAAATCATTTTCAGGATTTATTGAATTTAAGTTTTCTTTTCTAAAATATACATTAACACCTTTCATTCTTAAATCTTTTATAATTTTTATTCCATCTTCTGTACATCTTGCAAATCTTGATGTATCTTCTACATATATTTTAGTAAACTTTCTATCTAGTCCATCTTTTACCATCTGTTTAAAGGCTTCTCTATGTATATAATCTTTTCCACTAATACCCTCATCTACATACATACCTTTTTTATATTGTTTTTCACCATTTTTCTTATAAAATACACCACATTCAGCTAAAACATCTCCTTCTCTTTCTATTATTTCCTGCCATTGTTCTTGGTGTTCCACTAATGCTTTTAACTGTTGTTTTAAGACAGTAGATACTCTTGAATAAGATATTGATATGTCCATTCTATCCCCCCTTTCTCTTGCATTGCTTGATATACCTGATTTTCCAAGACATCATATTAACATAAATTATAAATTTAAAACAACTCCATCTTGTAATTTTTTATCAAATTTATTGATTTCTTTTATGCCTTTTTATTCTTTCTACAATTTCAAATTCTGCTGTATGAAATAATATTGATAAAATCATATTATTTGAATTGTCAATAGTATCTAAATTTTCCTTCATGAAATGCACATTTACTTTATTAACTCTTAAATCTTCAATTAGTTCCATTGGATTAAATCCTAATATTCTATTATCTATATTAAATACACCACATTTCACAAATATAGATGTATCTTCTATTAGTATTTGATTAAATTCGCCATATTTTGCTTCATCTAACATGGTAATAAATGAATTTTTATTATCTATAATTTCTTTTTTATAAGTTCCTTCATCTATAAACATTCCATGTAACTTTTCTGTTTCTTCTGTTTTCCTAGTTAATATTCCTGTTTCTGCAATTTCATAATCTCTTTCTTTTGCAAACTGCATTAATTCTTCTTTTTGTTTTTGTAATGCTTTTTCTTGATTTTTTCTTGGTAATCTACCATATTTAACTACTTTATTCATAACTTATCTCTCCTTTTATATTTATTTATCACTATTCATTATTTGGTTGTATCTATTATTTTCAATATCTTTTTGAAAATTACTTATTCTTGCTTTTCGTGTTCGTGGTTTCCACCACAAATTTACTTTCTTACCTTTTGCTTTTTCTTCAATGATTAGTTTCTTTAATTCTCTATCACTGATTTCAATTCCTGTTGTTTTAAATCTTTTATATTGTGATCTTGGTATAACATCTAAAATATAAATATCTGTTGACCATAGTTTCTTATCTATATAGTATCTTCCCATCTTCTGTTACCCCCTTTACAAATTCATTTTTTGTAAGTTTCCATTTTTTCCACTTATACTCATACTGTGTAAAATGTACATCTAGACCTTTACTCAAATAATCTCTTACTTTATCTAAAAATTCCAATTCTGTTAGGTACTTTTCAAGGCTTGGAAATTCTGTTAGAAAATTCTCATCTCCTCTTATTACTTCCATATCAGTCAAGTTTTCTTTTATAAAATATTCCCTTTCTAGGTTTATATCTTTTTCAATAGGTTTCCATTTATACTCTGGTTTATCTGTAAAAATATCAACAGTAAATCTATTTCTAACAAATTGTATTCCATGATTTACAGTTTCAACTTGATGAAAAACAGATACATATAAATCTTGATTAGAATATTCTTTTAGTTGTTGGTCTAGTTCATCTTTTGTTAATTCTACTAAACCATCTCCATATTCTTCTAAATTAAATGTTATTTCTCTAAAAATAACTTCATTATCTTTATTTTCTATTAAATATTTACTCATAATCAATCTCTCCTTTATAATTAAAATTTTTAATTTATTCTGCTAGTTTTAAATTGTGTCAAGTGTTTTATATATTTAGTGTAAGTAATCAAATACATTACACTAAATATATTTTTTAAATAATTAGAGCTTCTTCCTCTATACAGTTCTCTGCAAGTGTAAAATTTGGTATTTGTTCATAAGTTGTTATTTGCTCATCTAACCATGTCATACTAAAAGTTAATGGATTTATTTTAAGCTCTCTTAATTTATTAATGTATCTGTTAAATTTTGAATAATTAGGTTTACCAGTTTTACTGTTAGATTTACTATAAATTCTTCTAGTTTCTGAATAACCTTTTTCATTAATACTTACTAATACATTGCATAAATTATCTTTCACATCTTGTCTAATCTTATTTTCTTTTACTTTCTTTAGAGCTACATCAATTCTATAAAATGGCTCTGTGAAATATATCTTTTCTATATATTCTGAAAATAACTTATCTGCTGTTTCTTTGTTCTTATAATTGCATATTTCTTTAGTTGTACCATCTCTATAATTTAAAGAATTAAGCTTTAAATTCTTTATTCTTACTTCAAATCTAATAAGATTAGTGTTTTGTTTATATTGTTCTAAATCTATCTTCTTTTTCTTATATCTGTTAAGTTGTTCTTTATCTTTGTTATAACAAACAATTTCAACAGTTCTATTAGATGAAGATTTATATGCTATCATATATTTATTTTCTGTATTTTCTTTCACTTCAAATTTGTAGTTATCACTTACAATACTTCTTGTTGCCACTCTATCTACTATTTCTCTAATAAGTGAATATTCTTCTAAATCATGGTATCTATAATCTCTTTTGTAATCTATCCTAGAAAGTAGTATATAATCATCTAACTTATCTATGTACTCCTGTGTAATATTAAAATGTTCTTTCATAACTTGTTTTACTTGTCTAATAATTATTTCTTGGTCTGTACCTAGTACATGATGATGTGGTAATTGAATAAATAAACACTTTGTATTACTTCTATAATGGAAACTATAATCTTTATATTTGCTAGAACATTTATATATAGTTATATCTTTATATTCTTTATTTTTATTATCCCATACAGTTACTTTTTCTGTTTCTACAAATGATATTTCAATTATGTATCCGACTAAATCAAATAAGTAAGATGGAGATGTTATCCAGTCAGGTAAAAATATTTTAAGTTGCATTGTATCAGTCTTTCCTGTGTCTGTTATTTCCAATATTTCATCAAGTGTTAGTATTTTGTTATTCTTTTTAATCAATTTTATCAACTCCTTTCTTATATAATTTTGTATTGTAATTAAAAGATGAAGATAAATAGATGTTAGTAAATGTATTTAGTTATAAAACTGTTATTTATCATCAATACTTATGTATTTGTAACATCTAAAAGTAGTTTCTTATAATAGGTAATTACAGGTTTAAATTATCCACAAAGTCTGCTATAAATGTTGATATTAAAGTTGCTGTTCTTCTAATAACAAATGTATCAATGATTAATCTTGTTTCAATAAAGTCAATATCTTTAGATGTTAGCTTTTTCTTTTCAATTTTATCTGTGATTTCTTTTAGTTCATTTAAACTAATTTCCATTTCTCCTAGTAACATTTTTAATCCGATTTCATTCATAATCTATCTCATCTCCTTAATTAAATTTGAAATTATTGTTGCAACAAATAATTTACTTTTGTGTATCTCTGTGATACACTTATATAGTACAATATTTTTAATGCCTGTGTTCTGTGAATTTTTATATAAAATAAATTTCACACAGGAATATATAAGGAGTAAATATGAATAATAACAATATAAATCTTATCTTTGAATATGCAAAAAACAATGAAAAAATATTTGAAATTCATAATAAATATTATGAAAATGAAAAAATACTTATGGATAATAAGGATATTGGAACTTGTTTTTGTTCTATTTTGAATGATAAAAATAAAGTAATTGCTTTGAAACAAAACTTTGATAAAACATATATAAATAAATATTCTAATAAAATGGAATTAATAAGAATAAAAGAAATAATTGATTTAACATATAATAACTTAATACATATAAATAAGTATTTTATAATCTTATCTAATAAATTCAATAAATTAAGTAATGAATCTCAAATGACAAATATATTCAATGATTTTAATGAATTAAATAAACAAAGAAAAAACTTACCTAGTTTAACTAAAGAATTGCTTATAAAAATGAAATTAAAACACTATAATAATTATATGAAAGAAACAGTAGGACTTTTAGATAACATTATAAATATTATTACTTCCTTTGAATGTTACTCTATTAGTCGCTTATCCTTTAAAGATATAAAAATTCCTTATTGTTATATGACTTCAATTTTAGATGAAAATAAATCATATAAATATACATATACTATCTATACATTAGATGACTTACTAGCTGTTTCTTTTTATATATTATCTAATAACAAATACTATTTAAAACAATGTATATATCCTAATTGTAATAAATTCTTTGTTACTAAAAGGAAACAAACTCGCTATTGTGAAAATCCCTGTCCTTCTGACTATTCAAAAACTTGTAGGAGTATCAGGAAAAAAGTTAATCATGATTTAGATATGGAATATTGGGAGATGGAATTAGATGCTTTAGATAAAGATGTAAATTCTAGTAGAGAATTTTTTAATTATTATATAAGAAAATCTAATAATCAAAGAGAAATAAAAATGCTACAAAGAAATAAAAATATTTTTACATCTACATTAAAGGATTTAAAACAATTCATAAAAGGTTGTACTAATGATAATAAGAAAAAAGAATATATAAAAATATATAAAGATTTTGTGAAGGAAGTAAGAAGTAATCAAAAGCTTTCTCAACCAATATTTAAAGTTAAGAAACCTAAATTTTAACATCATACTAAAACTCACTTTTACACTTAATAATTTTAAAAAGTAGTTTCTTATAATAGGTAATTACTATAAATGTATTAATGAAATGTTAAAGTGAGTTTTATTTTAAACAAATTAAATTTATAATTGATATGATTTATGCCACCATCTCTTTTAATTCCCTCTTATATAAGTAATAACTGTTTCTTGATATTCCAATTAATTTTATACATTCTATATCTGATAAAGTACCATCAAAATCTTTAGAATATTTTATTATTAAAGGTTTAGTTTCTTTTTCTTTTTTAGTTGTTAGTTTAGTTCCTTTAGTCAAACCTATTTGTTTACCATCTAATCTTGCTGTCAATATTCCTTCACTTGTTCTAGTATGTAAATCTTTTACTTCTTTTTCTGCTTGGTCGAATGCTTTTTTAATCTGTTCCTTTGCTAATGCTAATGTATATTTATTTAATGCTGATATAATAGTTTGCATTAATTCATCTGTTGCCTTATTTCCTGTATTTAATACAATATTAATTTGATTATCTAGGGCTTTTCTATATACCTCTGTATTAATATATCCCTCTTTTAGAAATATTAGATTTATGCCTTTATTGAATAAATCTTCATACAGATTACAACCTTCTTCTGAATTTCTACTCATTCTTGAAACACTATCAAAAATTAATGTATCTCCTTTTTTTATTATCTTTAGTAGATTTTCAAATTCTTTTCTTCCTTCTAATTTAGTTCCAGTATAAGTTTCTCTAATTATTCTTGCATTAGGATATTTTGCTAATATATTTCTAACTTGTCTTTCTATATTTTGCTTTCTTGTACTAATTCTTCCAACTCCATATTCCATAATTTAATTTCTCCTACCTCTTTATTAGTACCAAATCTAACCTTCGTTTCTTTTGGTACAGTTAGCTTAACACAGCTCTCCCAAGCTATTCAATAGCTTTTGGTACATTTTTTTAAATCGTTACTTTTGGTACTAATTGCATGACTTATAAATAGGTTTAAAGCTATAATTATGTATTATAAGAAACTACTTCACAATAAGTAAAAATAGTAGGTACATCTCATGTATCTACTATTTTTATTTTATTTTTTACATACAGTTTCTTTAATAGTAATTATAACTCCGTTATCTTCTACATCTTGTGTTGATTCTTTATAGTAATCAATTTCTATACTTCTTTCTGTATCATCATTAAAAATTTGTGTAATTCCAATAAAGTCTTTATATTTCTTTATTCTCTGTGTATAAGTGAGATTTTCTACTGTTTGCTTAAATTCTTCTCCATTGCATATTGCATTTTCTAAATCTGCCTCTTGTTCAAAATCTGTATAATCTATTCTGTTATTATCTAACCATTCCTTTAATAGTGCTATTTCAAATTCTTCTGCAACTTCATATTCTGATATATCTTCTCTATCTGCTATTGTAAGTCCACTAGAGAAGTTCAAAATTGTTTGAATATTACAGACATTATAATATACTATATTTTCTCTTGGAATCTCTATAACATCTCCATTTTCAAAAACAAGTCCTAATTTTACAAGTCTTTTCATTTAATCTCCCTCTTTCTAATTCTTTATTATTCCTTCATTAATATTTTATTTAAAAAATTTACTAACTTAAAAATCAAAAATAGTAGGTACATCTCCTGTATCTACTACCTTATTATTATCTTAATTATTAAATCGCTATATCTATCCTTCATATAGTTGCCTT
>CAMXQV010000015.1 GCA_947245515.1 uncultured Clostridium sp.
CTTGAATCACTTTTTTTCTACATTTTTTGTTTCACATCAATTGTAACACTACAAATAAGGCAATCGCTTAAAATTTAAATTATTTATTTTTAAGTAACTCGGTGATAGCCATAAATGCTATTAAGTTAAGTATAAGCATTCTAAAATTCCTAAAAAAGTTAGAGAACTTTTCTAGGAATTTTGAAAATGGGGCAAGAAATATACTACATAATTATTTCATAATTTATCCCAAAGCCACATCTAATACCATCATCAAAGCAAAGCCAAATATCAAACCCAAAGTTGCTAAATTCTTATTTTCCTTTATTGACTCTGGTAACAACTCTCTTGCTGCCACAGCAAGCATTGCACCAGCTGCAAAAGAAAGCAAAAATGGTAAAATACTTCTTATAGTCAAAGCTAAAATCACACCAATAACTGCTGATATAGGTTCTACTAAGGCTGATGCCTGCCCAAACATAAAACTTTTAAATCTTGAAAAACCTTCATTTCTTAAGGGTAAAGAAACTGCTGCACCTTCTGGAAAATTTTGAATACCTATTCCAATTGCAAGCATAAGAGCACCTATTAAAGTCATACCTGGAACTTGACTCGCAATTCCACCAAAGGCAACACCTACAGACATACCCTCTGGTATATTATGAATAGTAATTGCTGATATTAAAAGTATACTTCTTTTTAAAGAATCCGCACTTCTCAAACTCCTTTTATTTTTTAATACTTTATCTAAAAATTTATCAGACAATAATACAAACAATCCTCCAACAATAAATCCGCCTGCTGGTAATAGCCATGCTATGTATCCAAGTTCTTCTGATAAATCAATTGAAGGTGCAAGTAAAGACCAAAAAGAAGCTGCTATCATTACCCCAGCACTAAAGCCCAAAATTGTATTTAACACTTTCTTATTTACATTTTTAAAAAAGCAAACCATAAGTGCTCCCAAAGCTGTTATTCCCCATGTAAAGGTCGTAGCAATTAAAGCTTGAATTATTGGACTTAAATTTTCAAACCAATTCAATTTCATCACCTCACACTACATAATATGTTTTATATAATGTTATGTGACAAATTCTAACATCTTATACAAATATATTTATAACTTAGATTTTTTATTTATAAGCTAACTTTTCTTTATCTCTAGTAATTTCTAGTATTTCTAAACCTTTTTTTACATATTGATTTTTCATAAAATATTTCCATATATTTCCGTTAATAAAATTTTCAAGCATAGTCATTGAAATTCCTTTATCTATTCCAATACATTCTTTTGAAAACCAAGGTTCATCACCTTCTAAATTATAAGCATCTCTAAATCCATATTTACACCATAATTTTGGAAAATTATTATATAAATATTCCATTGCTTTTATACTTTCCTTTGGTGTGAAAACGATTGAACCAATTGGTCCACATGGTGGTACTGTTCCATCATTTTCTTTTTCAATATCAGCAAGGCATGGTTTAGCACCAAATCCTCCACTATACCCCTTTGGTCCTACACAAGCTGTTAATCCCCAAGAATTTTCGTTAAAAGTTTTATATTTATACTTATTATCTATGCAATATTGCCTATTTGCTATCGTTGTTTTTATAGAATTTTCAAACCAATTTATACCATTATTATCTATTTTATTTCTAAAGTCAATCCATACATGTGAAAATTGATATGTAAAAAGTGTTCCACAATAAGTATATACTATATCTTTTATTTCTTTATAGTTACCTTTTAATTTTTCTATATCATAATACATTGATTTATCTATTGGAAACGAAGGTGATGCAACTCCTAAAACATATAACATTAATTGTTCTGCATACATATCCCATTTTCCCCAAAATCCTCTTTCTGGAGAATATCCCATATAAAATTGGTTCGTTTTAGGATTTCTATACCACTGCCAATTAATATTTTTATATAACTTATCTGCTTTTTCTTTAACAGTTCCTCCAAAAAATTCACCACAAGTAATTGCTCCACATATGAAAATAGCTGTATCAATAATTGATATTTCGCAATTCCATTCTCTCTTTCCAGTTTCTATATTTACAAAATGATAAAAGAAACCATTTTCTCCTTCTACATTATTTATAAAAGTATCTAAGGTTCTATCAGCTCTATCATAAGCCTTTTTAAAACTTATCCATTTATGCTCAACACCTATTACTAAACCTGCTAATCCATAACCTACTGAAGCAATACTTGCCACTTCATCTGCCATAACAGTTTTATCTTTTATTAACCCATATCCTGGACTATTTTTATCTGTATTAGCTTCTCTTATAAAAAAATTATAACTTCCTTTTAATTCTTTCAAAAATAATTTTCTTCCATACTTCTTTAAAATTCTCATACAACACACCTCTTACTTAAATTATATTAGTTTATGATTTTAATTTCAATGGAAAATTGTGCTATAAATAAATTAATAATTTTCTAAAATATGGTTAATACTATATAAAATAAAAATAAATAGGAGAACCTTATGAAACAAGAAAAAATATTGGAACTTTTATCAAAAATGACAATAGAAGAAAAAATCGGTCAACTAGTACAAACTAAAGGAGAGTTATTCTTAGATGGAGAACGCATAATAACAGGACCACAAGATAATTTAGAATACACAGATGAACAACTTTTTCAAGTTGGATCAATCTTAAACATGGCTGGAAGTAAAAATGTAAGAAAAATACAAGACATGTATTTAGAGAAAAATAGACTTGGAATTCCTTTGCTATTTACAGGAGATGTTATTAATGGATATAAAACCATATTCCCTATTCCCTTATTACAAGGATGTTCTTGGGATTTAGACCTTATATATAATTGTGCTTGTATTTCCTCTAAGGAAGCGGGTTATGCTGGAATTCAAGCAAATTTTTCTCCAATGGTAGATTTAGTTAGAGATAGCAGATGGGGACGTGTTTTAGAAGCTACAGGAGGCGAAGATGTATTATTATCATCTTTATATGCCAAAAAAATAATTGATGCATATCATTCAAATAATATGGCAAGTTGTGCAAAACATTATATTGCATATGGAGCTGTTGAAGGAGGAAAAGAATATAATTTTGTTGATATGTCTAAACGTGAATTATTAGAATACTATCTTCCACCTTTTAAGGCTTGTATTGAAGCAGATGTTGATATGATTATGCCTGCATTTTCTACCTTTGATGACATTCCTTGTACAGTTAACTCTTGGCTTTTAAAAGAAATTTTAAGAAAACACTTTAATTTTAATGGTGTAATAATATCAGATTACTCAGCAATATTAGAGACCATATCCCATGGTTATTGTTCTAATAAAAGAAATGCAACATTAAATGCCATAAAAGCAACAGTTGATATAGATATGATGACAGATTGTTATCTGTCAAATATTAAAGCTTTAATAGAAACTAATAAAATAGCAATAGAAGAATTAGATGCAAGTGTTCTTAGAATATTAAATTTAAAAAACAAATTAGGGCTTTTTGAAAATCCTTATGGAAACTCTAATCTTGAAAAAGAAAAAACCTTCATATTATCAAAGGAAAATTTAAAACTTGCAAGAAAATATAGTTCAGAAAGCTTTGTTCTTTTAGAAAATAAAAATAACATCTTACCCTTAAGCAAAAACACCAAAATTGCATTAATAGGTCCATATGCTGATAATAAAGGTATCTCTGGTGCATGGTCAATTTATAATCAGAAAAATGAAGATACAACAACAATTAAACAAGCACTATTAAATTATTTAGATACAAAAGAAATTTTATATTCAAGAGGATGTCCTGTTTTAGAAAAAAAAGAAATAGATAATATATTAGCAATGGAAGGACAACCTCCAATTCCTGATGAACAAAAAACAATATTAGAAGAAATAAAACAAGCAATAAAAGTTGCCAAGGAGGCAGATGTAATTATATTAGCAATTGGAGAACACTATAAACAATCTGGTGAAGGAGCATCTCGTTCCAATATAGAAATACCAAAAATACAACAAGATTTGTTATATGAATTATCAAAACTAAACAAACCTATTATTGCAATAGTATTTAGTGGTAGACCTTTAGCGCTAAATTCAATAGCAAACAAAGTCTCTGCTATGTTATGGGTAGGCTTTCCAGGTTCAGAAGGAGGTAATTCAATTTGTGACATCTTATATGGGAAAATAAATCCATGTGGAAAATTAAATATGTCTTTTCCACAAGCAAGTGGACAATGTCCAATATATTATAATCATTACTCTACAGGTAGACCAGCCATATTACCTAACTATCGTTTCACCTCAAGATATCAAGATATACCAGATACTCCCCTTTATCCATTTGGTTATGGTTTATCCTATTCTAACTTTGAATATTCAAACTTAACCCTAAATAAAAAAGTTCTGACAATAAATTCAGAGGATTTTATAGAAGCAACAATAACAGTAAAAAATAACTCAAATGTCTCTGGTTATGAAATTATACAGTTATATACTCAAGATTTATTTGGAAAAGTTATTCGACCTGTAAAAGAATTAAAAGCTTTTAAAAAAGAATTTTTTAAAGCTAAAGAAGAAAAAAACATTACCTTTAAAATAAATATAGAAATGTTAAAATTCTTAGATCAAAATTTAAACTATATAGCAGAACCTGGAGAATTTAAAATTTATATAGGAAAAAATTCTAAAGAAAACTTAGAAACTTCTTTCATGATTTTTGGGACGGAGGAAAAAATCATGAACTAAACATCTTGCACATAAAATTTATATACAATTCTATGTGCAAAAAGTGTTTTATATAATAGAAAAGTCATGCTAACTTTTCATTATATAAAACACTTTGTATACAAATTTTCTTAAAAGTCTTTAATTTTTTAGATTTTCTATTCTATAGCTTTAAAATATACTATCTAAATAAATTTCATTCTTAAAATTATCTTTCACTAAGACTAAGGTTTCTTAAGAGATTTTTAATTTCTCTTGGTACCATAAGTGCATATTTATCTGGTACCTCGATTTCTTGTTTTCCTTTTATGAGATAATTTTTAATATACCAAAAAGGACAATCTACTGATAAATCCATTTTATTAAAACGTTCTATTGGAATTTCTACCAAAGCTGGTAAATCCTTAGGCGATATTTTAGCAGATCCGATTTATTTTAACTAAGTAAAAATCAGCCTTCATCTCTAAATTTGAAGCTTTTTCATATGGATTTAAATCCCCCATTAATATTTCTTTTGTAAAAGTAGGATTTTGTGCAACTTTTAAATCCTTATTTTTTATTCCATCAACTTCTTCTAGTATTTCTCTTATTAATGCATTTCTTGTACTATTATTATCTTCTTTTTCAACTTCTCCCCCTAAAGTTTTTACAATACTTGCTATTTCACCATTTTTTAACTTATACCATCTTTTAGCTTTCTGCATTCCTAAAACAATTTTCTCTCCATGTAATACAATCCCTTCTGCACCAAAAACACTATGTTCTACCACTAAATTCTAACTCCTTTCCACCAACTTGTAAGGTTGCACAAGTTTTACAATTAATTGTATTTCCACCCATTCCACAACCACAATGAATACATCCTTTTCCATCTTCCTGTTGTTTAAATTCAAAATGTTTTTGATAAATTTTAAACAAAGCATATTCAAACTTACTTTTAAATTGAAAAATTTCTTGACATGCTTGTACATATTCTTGTGGTGAAATATCATCTTGTATACTTCTAATAGTGTCATAAACTCCTGACCCTGTAAAAGCCATAGTTTGTGGTCTTGTAATACATGCTCTTGGCAAAGTACCTTCATAAGCTTTTCTAAGTGGATATTTTGTTGTAATACCTACATCTTGTCTCATTCTTTCTTTTATTGGTATTGATAAAATTTCTTCTTTAACAGTTTCATCTTGAAATGGTGCAATATATTTCATCTTCATACTTTTTGCTATTAAATCTGACATAACAACAATTTCTTTTAATCTTGTTTTTATAGTTTCATCTAAAGTTTCTAAACTCCCTTTCCAATTTGTAAAAAATGGAAAACTCCCTAATAAGTCATCTGCTCCCTCTCCACTAGAAATACTATTAAGTCCTTTACTTTTGGCATACATAGTACCTAATAATAAAGTTGTTGTAGAACTTATCCATTCTGGATTAAAAGCTTTTAAAAGCTTTACAGAAGTTTCTACCATAGCTTTTATTTGTTCTGGTTCAACATAATATATATGGTGATTTTTAATTCCTAATTCATCAGCAACAATCTTACTATATTCAATATCTGAAGAGGCTTTTCCCTTTACACCAACAGTAATTCCCATAACATCTGGATTATATTGATGTGAATGATATAAAATAGCTGAGCTATCTACACCTCCTGAAAACAGTACAGATTCTGGTGTATTTTTCTGTATTACTGAATTAATTTTCTCTTTTATTTGATTATACATATTTATTACTCCTTCCTTTTCTATATAAAATTTAAGCTATAATTCCAAATAATAAAATATTATCTCTCCTTTAACTTAAAATCTCTTTATATTCTTGAGTATTATAAATTAATTTTAGAAAATCTCCATAACTTAAATTTTTAATTCCTTCATAATAAGTTCTTTTATCATATTTAGAAATTTGTTCAGCACTCATATTATGATTCATTTCATAAAAAGGAGTATAGGCTGTAGGTCTTATAGTAACCTTTTCACTATTTAAAAAGTCTAAAGTATATTTAATTCCATCCTTTGTTTGATTAGGTACTCCAAACATAATCAAAGCTTTATATTCTATACCATATTTTTTAAGTAATTTAATTCCTTCTGTGATTCCATCTCTATCATATTGCTTTTCGATACTATTTAAATCTTTTTGCTCTACTGACTCAATCCCAATTGCAATTTTATAGCAACCTGATTCTGCCATCTTTTTAATTAATTGTTCATTTTTTAATAAATCTGGTCTAGTTGTACATGACCATTTGATTTTCTTTTCATTTTTTATTAGAGCTTCAGAAAAATTAAATGCATATTTTTCATCTAAGGTAAAATTTGGTGCAAAAAACTTATATAAATAATATGGAGAATTATTTATGTATTCAATTAAACTATTGATTGGTCTTCTTCTTTCTTTTTTTCCATAATACAATACAGCATTACAATACTTACAATTATATGGACATCCTCTTGCAACTGTAACTACTACTTGTTCTTTTGAAGACATTTGAAAATACTTTTGAATAGGAACTTTTTTAATATCTGTATATCCCCATTCTTGTGGTTCTAAATATTCTCCCTTTTTACTTTCCACCAAATTTCCATTTTCAATAAAAATAACACCTCTTAAACAATCTTTATCTCGTTTTTTAATTGCATAATTAAAAAAATCTAAAATCGCTATTTCTTGATCGCCATGCTTTGAAACAATTGCATCAAAATCTGTGTTTTTAAAAAACTTTGGCAAATAAAGTGGCATATCTCCATAAACAATTGTTTTTGTATGTGGTGAAACTTGTCTAATTATTTTTAATAATTTGATTGTATTTTGTAAATTTTCTGTATTCGTATAAAAAGCAATTGCCTTATATTTATTTTTAATTATTTTTTTCATAACATCTTGAAATTGGATTTCTTCTGCTTCAACATCTAATAAATCAACATCTTGCTTTATTTGTTTTTCTATGTAATTTATAATTTCGCCAACATGTACAAAATGATATGGTGCATTAACATGGTTTGATTTTGTAGATAAACCATTATTTGCCCATATAATTGAAAAATCAACACTCATAAAAAATATCTCCTTTTTTTACTTAAAAGTTGATGTTTACTTGTAAAGTATTGTACTTTTTTTTAATAAGCTTGTCAACATCTATTATAATTATATTTAATAAGTATAAGATTTATTCCTATTTTGCCATTGGGGACGGAGAATTTTGGCAATATTTTCTTGTATATCTACAAAATAAAAAAATCATAAAAAGTTTTTCCTTTTTATGATTTTTTTAACTTTAACATATGGTTCTATCAATGGATGATTATTACTGTTTGTTAGCTTCCAACTAATTTGAGGGATAATTACTATCTCAACTCAATTGTCTTGATAGTTATGTAATAGTAACTCAAAATATAAAATTATTGCCAAAATTCTCCGTCCCTAATGGCATTATTCTGTTCTTAAAGCTTCTACTGGGTCTTTTTTACTAGCCATTTTAGCTGGTATTAAACCTGCAATTATTGTTAATATCATACTAATTAATATTAGTATAGCTCCTGCAACTGGTGGAACCATGGTATTAACTACAACCCCCGTAACTGAATATATAATATTATTGATAGGGAAAGTTAATAAAGTAGTTATTCCAATTCCTAAAATTCCTGAAATTAATCCAACAATAAAGGTCTCTGCATTAAATACCCTTGATATATCTTTTTTTGATGCTCCAATTGCTCTTAAGATACCAATTTCTTTAGTTCTCTCAAGTACTGATATATAGGTAATAATTCCAATCATGATTGATGATACTATTAAAGAAATTGCAACAAAGGCTATTAATACATAACTAATAGTATCTATTATTTGACTTACTGATTTCATCATTATACCAATCATGTCTGTATAATTTATTATATTTCCTTCTTTATTGTCTTCTTTTTGTTTTTGATTGTATTTTTCTATTTCATCTGCGATTTTATCTTTTGCTTCAAAGTTTTTTGGATATATTTTTATAGATGTTGGTGTATCTATATCTATCGCTTCTAAAGTTTTCATATTTTTTTCATAACTAGCATCTTTATTGGCAGAATATGCTTCCATCATTTTTGCTAATTCGTCACTATTCATTTTGCTTATTGCCATTTTTTGTTCTGTTGTTAAATCAGCCCTTGTATAGTTTTTCATTTCTTCTTCTGTTGGAAATTTTAGTCCTGAAAATACATTTATTTCTTTGTTTTCTTTTTGTTCTTTTACTATTTCTGC
Organism: uncultured Clostridium sp.; assembly: GCA_947245515.1. Lineage (GTDB taxonomy): Bacteria > Bacillota > Clostridia > TANB77 > CAG-508 > CAG-269. Next base: position 8,941 of record CAMXQV010000015.1, read on the forward strand.
TTCATTAGATTTTGCTATAACATGTTCTTTTAATTTTTTTGTATATCCTATTCCACTTGTAACAGCTGTTGCAACACTTTGTTCATTTTGTTTTATTATTCCCACTATTTTTATGGTTTCTGAATTTTTTATTTTATCTTTCATGTATTTTTCGTCATCTTGTTTATTAATCCATAAACCATTTTCTTTATTGTAATAGTCAGAATTTAGCAATAATTTAAAGGATACATTTAATAGTTCATCATAGGTATATGAGGTTTCTTCATCTTTACTTTTGTCTATTTTTTCACCTTTTTCTACTGCTTTCCATTTTTCTTTTAATTCATCTTGATTTTTTAATCCTAAAGAATAAAGTGTATAATCATCAATTCTTCCATCTTCTTTTAATACTAAAACTACTTCATTATATTCTTTTGGCCAAGAACCTTTTACTAAATCGAATTGAGCCTTTAATAATTCTTCATTATCTATCATTTCAAAACATATATCTGTGTTTGTCATCATCGTACTTCCAAACATTGATGCTACTGAAGAATTGTTTTGTGCTTCTATCATTTCTCCCATTCCAAAGGCGTCCATTACTGTGCTTGGATTTACTCTAACAATTGAGTCATCTGTATTTTCTTTATATAAGTTAATTTTTAAATTATAATCATATTTTATGCTATTACTATTATTTTTAATTTCATTATTTTCTTCTTCTAAATATTTTTTAAGCTCTGCTAAATTATTGTTTTGCTTTTTATTTGATAGTGTTGTTATCATGTCATTCATTACATCTGCTGAATGAACTTTTCCATCTTCCTTTTTATTGTTTTCGTCATTTCCTCCTATCATAGCTTCCATCATACTGTTCATATCTATGGCAGATTCTTCAATTGTAATTGGATAAGAAGACAAAGTTTCTTCTTCTACTTTATTTATATAATTTTGAACACCTGTGGAAATTGCAAGTATTAATGCTATTCCTATAATTCCAATACTTCCTGCAAAGGATGTTAAAAGTGTTCTTCCTTTTTTTGTCATTAAATTATTTAGACTTAATCGTAAGGCAGTAAAAAATTTCATTGATGTTCTGCCTGTTTTTGCTTTTACATTTTCATTTTCCCTATCTTCTTCTGTAAAAGGATCTGAGTCATCTGTGATTAAGCCATCTAATATTTTTACTACTCTTGATGAGTATTTTTCTGCTAACTCTGGATTATGTGTTACCATAATAATTAATTTTTCTTTTGATATTTCTTTTAGAATTTCCATGATTTGTATACTTGTTTTTGTGTCTAAGGCTCCTGTTGGCTCATCTGCTAGAATTATATCTGGATTGTTTACTAAGGCTCTTGCAATTGCAACTCTTTGCATTTGTCCACCTGATAGTTGATTTGGCTTTTTATGTATATGTTCTTCAAGTCCCACATCTTTAAGTGCTTTTATTGCTCTTTGTTTTCTTTCTTTTTTTGATACACCAGAAATTGTAAGTGCCAACTCTACATTTGAAAGGATTGTTTGATGTGGTATCAAGTTATAACTCTGAAATACAAATCCTACTGAATAGTTTCTATATGCATCCCATTCTTTGTCTTTGAATTCTTTTGTTGATTTACCATTTATTATTAGATCTCCTGATGTGTATCTGTCTAATCCCCCTATAAGATTTAATAAAGTGGTTTTTCCACAACCACTTTGTCCTAATATTGATACAAATTCGCTTTTTCTAAATTCTATATTTATTCCTTTTAAGGCTTCTACAGTTGTATCTCCTGTTTTATAAAGCTTTTTTATTTGCTGTAATTTTAACATTTTACCTCCATTTTTGTTTTAATCATCATTTTTCTTGAATAACATATCAAAGATTCCTTTGCTTTCTTCATATTTTTTATCTTTTTTTAGTCTTTGATTTTTGCTACTTGATTGCTTTACTCTTTTTGGATGATTATCTTTTTTTCTTGTTGATCTTTTCATTCCTCTATAGGAATTATTTGCGTCTGATATGATAGATGCATATATATTATCATATTCCATATCGTCATCTTCTTTGTTTTCACCATATTTACTATAGTTGTTATAAGTTGAAGCTTTATAATTACTATAATATTCTTCGTTATCTTTATAGTTATTATCCTTATATTCATCTTCGTCATCTTCATCATATTGATTATCTTGACCTTCATCTGTGTCATAGTCATCATCTTCTTTATAATCCTCATAACTATCTTCATTATCTTCATCATCATATTCATCATTATCTTGATAATCTTGATCTTCATCTGCGTCATAGTCATCTATATAATCATCGTCAGTATATTCATCATCATAATCTTCGTCATATTCTTCTTTATCATAATTATTATATTCTTGTTCTTCTTCATCATATTCATCTTTTTGATAAATTTCTTCTTCATAATACTCATCATCATAAAATTCATCTTTGTTATAGGAATCATCTTCATCAAAGTTTTTACTTGTTTCTAGATAATTGTCTTTATAGTTATATCCTAATACATCTTCGTCTTTTTTATTATAGGAATATATTGAATCACTCCTTAAGCTATTTGTATCTTCTATATTTATATTTTGCTTTGTTGGTGATATATCTTGTAGTTGATTCATTATTTCTATTTCATCTACTTTATAGTCTGATAGGTCTTTTTCGAATTTTTCTGTTACTTCTTTAATAAATACTTCGTATATGTTCTTCATTCCTTCTATTCTCCAATAGTTAGAATTTATAACTGTTCCTAAGTTTATTTTTATGTTTGTTGCCTCTGCTTCGAAACTTCTTTCTTTTGCTTGTATATCACGCAAGTAGGTTTTGTTATATAGTTCATTGTATGCCTTTTTGGTAGATTTCCCAGCTATTTCTCTTAAAATTAATTCATATAAGTTATCAATTTGAGTTATATCTACATTAAAGTTTTTACATGCTTCTTCCATCATTTTTTTGTGTGCAACAGGTCCACCTATTACTGTCATTCTTTCATTATCTAGAAAGTCAATTACATATTCTTTTTCAGCATTCAAAAATGATAGTTTTACACTATTATCTTTTGAGAATTTTTCATATCTTTCTAATTTTAAGCTGTCACTATCAATTTCACTTAATAATTTTCTAAATCTTTCATAACAATTCATATAACATTCTGCTTCTCTTTCTGCTATTGAGATTCTTACGTCTACTGCTTTATTTATAACTTCTTTATTAAATCCTATTTTTTCGCTCTTTCCATTTTTTATCATGATGTCTATTATGCTATTTTTTAGGTCTGTTTTATTTCCTGATACGAATCTTTTCATATTTTGCATATCTTGTGCAGATACATATTTGAATTTTTCTTTTGCTTCTTTCATGCTTGTAAGATATTTTGTTTCTGTTCCTCTTTTTCCTCTTGCAAATTTATTTCTTTCTTTTTGTCTTTCTATGAATATAACAAAGGTTTTTATATATTCTTCTCTTAGTTTTTTTAGCTCTATATTATTATCGTCTACCATTTTTTCTATTTTTTCCATCTTGCCTTGTATTGTATTTGGATTTTCGTCTAATGCATTAAATAGTTTATTTCTTTCATCTTCTAATTTTTGATTTGATATTGATAATTTTTCTTGCGCTTTTTGGATTTCTTGTATTTCTTTTGCTATTTCATCAAACTTATTTATTACTTTTTCTTCTTCTGAGACCATAGTTTGATATTCTTTTAGGTCTTCTATTAATTCACTAAAATGATAGAAATTTTCTCTTAAATTACTTACTTTATCAAATCCAAATAGCTTATTTAAATATCTTTCTAAAACTATAGCACTTCTTTCATACATTGTCGCTAACCTCCATATTTCTACTTTTCCACATTATATACGAATTTATCTTAAAAGTCTACATTTTTTTTTATATTTTACGTTATAAAAATATGGAAAAAGATTTTTACCTTCTATAAGTATTGATTTTACTGAATATTTTATTTTTATTGAAGAACGTTTCTTATTTTCTTTATTAAATAATGACTACCACCATCACTATTATTTTGTATATTTTCAACCATACTAATAATAAGAATATCATTATTATCGTTATTAACAGTAAAACAATTAAACCAACCTAAAGTTCCACTTTCTGTATCATCACTTGACTTTTTAAGTTCAGCAGTTCCTGTCTTTCCAGCAATTGTTAAACCATTAATTTTCATATCGTTTGCAGTACCCTTTGGATTTTCTACAACTTGAATTAAAGCTTCTTTTATAGTATTAGCTGTTTCATCTGTAAACACTGAATTTTTCCATACTTCACCTTTTTTATCGTTAGCTTTTAGTACTGGTTTTATCATATTTCCATTATTATAAAAACTTGAATAAATTGATGCCATATGTATAGGATTCACTAAAACTTTTGCTTGACCATAGCCAGTATCTGCAAGTTTCGTTTCACCTTTAATTTCTGTTCCATTATCTACTGCATATTGCGATTTTGCTAAATTTAATGAAAAGTCTAACTGTTCATTAAATCCAATTTTATTTAAATTATCTGTTAAAGTCTTTTCACCTATTTTTAATGCTGTTTGTGCAAAATATATATTATCTGAGTATATCATTCCATTTAATAAATTTCTTGCACCCTTATAATCTGTTAAGGTTGTTATTTTATAATCTCCCCAACTATTATCCTTTTGCCAACTTGTTCCTGTATATCCATAATCTTCCTTAGCATCTATTTTATTTGTATTTAGTCCTATTGCTCCTATTATTGGTTTAAAGGTTGAACCAGGACAATATTTCTGTATAAATCTGTTGTATAATGGCTTTGCTTCATCCTTATTTAAAGCTTCCCATTGTTTTGTTGACATTCCTACTGTAAAATCATTTGAATCAAAGGTTGGTGTACTTACTAAGGCCAATAATTCCCCTGTTTTTGGTTGCATCACTATAAAAAAACCTTTGTCATCTTTCATTTGTTGATATATTTTTGTTTGTAATTCACTGTCTATAGTGAGTTTGACATCTTGTCCATCTTTTTTATCTTGCTTTATAATTTCTGATTTTTTATTGTTATTTTCATCAACTATATAAATTTCTGTTCCGTCAATTCCTCTTAAGGTATCTTCATAGGATAATTCTAACCCTGATTTACCTATCATACTATTTGTGTTATATCCTTTGCCTTCATTTTTTTCTAGTTCTTCACTATTAATTTCTTGTACATATCCTATTAAATGTCCTGCTTCTTTTCCTAATATATATTCTCTTCCATCTACTTTGTTTATTAAAATTCCTGATATTTGTAATAGTTTTTCTTTTAGTTCGTTATCTGAATTAGATATTTTTTTAATTGGTACAAAAGTATCTTCTTTTACATAGGATTTTTGTAATTGCTCTTTTATATAATCTGTAGACACTTCTATTAATTCTGATATTTTTTTTAGGTTTTCTTCTTTGTTTTCACCAAGCTTTCCTGGAACTATTCCTACTGATGCAATTTTTCCTTCTTTTGCTAGTGGTATTCCATTTCTGTCTATAATTTCTCCTCTTTTTGCTTTGATTGCTTCTACCCTAACTTTGTCATTATCTCCTAGTTCTGGAAATATTAGTTTAGATGACCAACTTATTTTATATTCTTTTTCTTGTTTTTCTAAAATTGCATTATTATTAAATTCTACTTCTCCAGCAGATGTGTACATTTTTTCTTTGTATTCTATATTAAATTTTCCATTTTCTTTTTCACAATTTTGTATTTCAATTTTTATTCCTTTTGCATCTATTCCTTCATATATGTTCTTATTTCTCGCTATAAAATCCTCTGATTTTATTTTTTGTTGTGATTCTTTTGTTATTTTTTCATACATTTTTTCGTATTCTTTGTTATTTATTAATTCTATATAACTTATTAATATTTCCTTTGCATTTTTTTCGTTATTTTTATTTGTATAATATATCCCTATTGCTATTCCACTTGCTACTAATATTATTAAAAGAATTATTATTGGTATTATTAATTTTTTGTTTTTCATTTATTTTCTACTTCCTTCCTAGAATTAAATTTATTCTAGTGTATGTCTATTTTTTTTTATTGTCAAGATTTATGATGCAATCGCTTAAAATTTTAATCATTTATTTGTTTTTATTTATTTAAGAATAGCACAAAAAGGATTATAATTATTTATTTTTGAGAATGGGGCAACAAAAACAATAAATAATTATAATCCTTCGGAAGCGAGTATATTTTATAAATACAAATAAATAATTATAATTTTAAGCGAAAATATCATCTTTACTATATTCTTCTGGTTTCAAACCTAACCTAGTTTTCATATAACTAATTAAACTAATAGAAATAATAAGCATAAAAATCCCAACAATGACTGTAGCATTAGCAGTATTAGTAATATCCAGCAAATAAGAACCAACAAATTCAATAATAGCTCTAAGCAAATTTTTTACTATTGCATTAATGGCATGAATTTGAGATAAAATCTTTTCATTAGAAAAATTACCCAAATATCTATTAGAAAGAACCATACTCATCCCTTTATCAAAATTTATCACTATACAAGCAAAAGTAACTACAAGTAAGGAAACTAAATAAGGAGTATTCAAAACAACACAAACTCCTACTATTATTATTGAAATAGTAATAGTTAATAAAATAATTGATAAAGATTTATTTTTAAATCTAGCATTAAAAGTTATCTGACATTTTGAACCAAGTGATGAAGCAATTCCAACAATTGCAGCTGTAGCAGTAATAATTGGAGTTGGAGTACCAATATCAACAAAAATACTATTTCTATAGGTACTAATTAAGCAAAAAACTCCCCAAGTAATACCTGTATATAGAAACAAACTCCTTAACCTATTTGATTTTAAAATAAATTGAATTCCCTCTTTTAACTCTTTAATATAATTCTTTTGTACTTTATTTTGTTTAAGTGAATTTGAACTTTCTATTTTTTCAATTTCTTTAAAACCTAAAGCTAATATAATTGAAATTATATGAAAAATTAGAGAAAGTATCATTGGAATATATGGATTTAATACATATAAAAATCCAGAAAGCACTGCAGTTATTGCATTAACAAAAAAGTAGTTTCTAAAGCCTTTTCCTTCTAATTTAGAAAAAATATATCCTTTATTCTTCCCATCTGGTATTGAAGTCATAATAAGAACATCATCAGAAATATCCTTTATAGAAAAGCATAACGAATCTATAAATTGTGCAAAAACATATGATATAAATCCCTTGCAGTTCATCACTAAGATAACAAATAAAGCTCCAAATATATTTGATATTATTGTACATTTTCTTGCTCCTAATTTATCTACCAATATACTTGCAGGTATTTGCATAAATATCATAAATAATGCATAAAAAGAACTTCCTAAGACAAACTGTGATGCTGTAAGCCCTTTTACTTGTGTTAAAAATAAAAATTGTATTGCATAAAAAAATATTCTATCAAGTGATATAGTTCTATAAAAAGAATATAATCTCATATTTTGTTTTCTTGCTTCTACTATTTCTTTATTCATTTGTTTATTTCTCCTATGTTTATTATTTTATTTAAATTTTTAATTTTAGGTTTTCCAAAGGTTATATTATTTCTTGCAATACTAAAAAAAGCTTTTAAGGTTTTTATCATAATTTCTTTACTTTTATCATCTATATTTTTGTAGGTTTTTAATATTGTAATTGCATTTGTAAATTTATTATTACTAAATTCAGATAAAGTTTCTATATGTGTAGTGTTTAATACTTTGTCCACAAAGCCTGATCCATCATTATTATATATTTTAATTATGTTGTTTTGTATTTCTTTTTTACAAAAAGTCCCTACATATACTGCTAAATTTCCTCCTTTTGAATACCCACCTACAAGAAGCTTTTTATTATAAGCTTTAGCAACATTTTCTAAATATTCTACTGCATCTGTTTGTGATGGAACTAATTCACTAAAACTCATGTTAAAATCTTTTTTCCAACCTACTACTGTGTTATCTGTTCCTCTATATGAGACATATATAATTTCATCTGGTAATAATATTGTAATTGCAGAAAATTGTTTTTCTTTTATTAAATCTAATTTATTTGTGTATCTAGTAAGCTTTAAGTCTCCAAATCTATTACTTTTTGCTAATAGTGGAAACAAGTCAATATCTTCTTTCTGTAATATTCTTCCTGTAGTCCCAAGCTTTTTATATCTTTCATATACTTCTTTAAGTTCTATTTCTTCATTACTTTCAAATAGTCCATCAAAAGGAAAATATGATAAACGTGACAATATTAAATTGTCTATCTCATTAAATTTATCAACCTTTATACTTAAATCGCCTCTTCATTCTAAATAATCGAAAATATTTGACATCTTAAATCTGATTCCTTCCTCAAGTCACAAATCTCTTTAGAAAAAAATTGCTATTTACTATTCCTTATAAAATTCATAACTTGTTTTGCTAATTCTTCTTCTTTTCCTGTATAACTATGGTTAGCCCCATCTATATAATTTATATCTTTATTTCTGTTAGTTATTGCCTTTGATACAAGTGCAACTAATTCCTCTGGCTCCTGCAATATCATTTCGTTTTGATTTCCCCATCTCATAAATAATGGTACTTCTATATTATTTAACTTAACTAGCTTTTTATCTTGTCCATAATTTGCGAAATTTATTTCTTTGTTATCTCGTGCATATCTTAAAAAGGTTTTGACACTTATTTGATGTATGAAGGCTTCTTTAGGCATTAGCTCTTTTAGTTTTCCTTCTGTTTCTTTTTTTGAAGCATATTTTATATATATATCTAGTTTTTCTCCTAAATATATTGTTAAAGTTTTTGGTATGTCAATTAAAGATAGTAATATTATTTTATTAATTAATAATAAAATATCTTTTTTATTTTCGTCTTTAAGCTTGTTGTAGGTATATACTATTTTTGTACAACCTAAACTATGACCTTGTAAATATATGTTCTTGTATCCTATTTCTTTTAGTTTTAAAATTGCTCCTACAATATCTTCATATCCATCTAGTACATCTTCAAACGTTGTTCCTCCTAGAATTGTTTGTTTTACTCCATTTATTATCTTTTTGTTATATTTAACTAATTCACTTCCTCTGTTGTTAAAACAAAAATAGTCTATGTTATTACTTATAGCATTCTTTGCAATAATATCTTCTCTTTTTTTGAAACAGTTACTACTCATTCCATGTATCGATAGTATTACTTTTTCTGTACTTTGTTCACCTTCATAAAGTATTCCATTTAATTTTATTCCATCTGTAGCTAGAAAATCTATTTTCTTCATTTTCAATCCTTCCTTTTTTGTATAACGATGGACTTTGAACGGAAGAAATGATTTTGGGGACGGAGGAAAAAATCATTAGTTTAAAATTTAAATTAATATCTTTAATATATTATATGATGATTTTTTCCTCCGTCCCCAAAATCATTTCTTCCGTTCTTAAATCATAAAAAGAGTAAATCTGTAAGCCGGGTTCTGTCTTTTAAAATAGCCATTTATCTAGGATATATATTACTATATATCTCAAGCCACGCATTTCAAGAAGGTACCGAGCAGGCTTAATCTTCTTTCTTAGGTGTTGCTCCAGATGGGGTTTACACTGACCCACTATGTCACCATAATGGCGGTGAGCTCTTACCTCGCCTTTTCATCCTTACCACTTTATGTGGCGGTTATTTTCTGTTGCACTTTCCTTAAGGTCACCCTCACTAGACGTTATCTAGCATCTTTGCTCTATGGAGCCCGGACTTTCCTCTCGTAATTTCTTTCGAATTTTACCAGCGACTATTCAATTTACTCTTTTTCAATTTTAGCATATAGATTTAAAAAAGTCTATAATTTTATGGCAATCGTTTAAAATATTATTTATTATCGTTCCTGTAATCTTTCTTCATCAATAAAATCCATAGGCTCTCCTTTTATTTCTTGAGCAAATTCTTTAGCATAATTTCCCACTGATTCTAAGGTATAATTTTTATCTTCCTTTTTAACTTTATTTTCCTCCTTATCTTCTTTACCCTTAATTACACCTGATAAACTATTATTTGGCTCTTCTCTTAAAGTATTTATCGCATATTGATCCATAACTACTAATTTATTTATTTGTTTCAGTTCTTCATTTATTATTATTTTTCCTCCTTTATGAAGGTGAAGTCCTTTTTCCTTTAAATTATTATAATATTTTTCATTACATTTTAAATAACAATTTAATTGTTCAAGCCTATTATCTTTTTCACTTTGAGATAAACTTTCATTAGCTCTTGTTTCTTCCATTTTCTTTTTTATATTTTGTTGTTTTTCTTCATTTTCTTTTAAAGTTTCGCCTATTACATATTTTTTTGAACTTCCAAATCTACATATATTTGCAATTAATGTATAAAACTTCATACACTCCTCTTTTTCTAAGTACTATGATAATACATCATATAGAGAAGTCTTTTTTTCAAGTTCTCCTTTTAGTAATTTTTCAGTTTTTCCTTCTGTAAAAAAATTCAAAGTTTTATATAATATATAATCTTTAACATAATTTGGTAAATATTTATTAATTCTATATTTTTGAACAGAATGGCCTAACTCATGCTTAAGTATTATATACGTTGTTTCCTTATCAAAAAGATATATTTCCTTAGTACTAAATTTTGTTAAACCAGAATTACCTATTGGAAGATTTCTCCAGTTTGGATCTTCTTTATTATATTTTCCTTGTGGAATTATTATATTATTAGCCCAATCTTTCATTTGCGTGTATACAAATTTCTTTGTTTCTTCTGTATATTGTTTTGTATTATTAATTCCATGAAGGCTAGCATATCTTGGTGAATTTTCATCTATCTTATTGAATAATTTTGTTACCTTCTTTTGTACGTTCTCATTTCCTCCTTCGTAAGCCGAATTAAAACCTTTTTCTTTTACTACCTCTAAAGCCATTTCTTTATAATTATCAATATGATACCTTGGAATATTTACCTTTTAATTTTTTTAATAGTTTTTTAAAAAATTGAACAAATACATTTTCTTTATATTCAATAATATCTGTTTTTGTATTTCCTCTATCCCAATATTTTAATAATAAAATAGCAATAAATGATTTTGTTTCTCTATAGAAATTGTTTGAGCAATATTATATATTAGTTATGCAAAAAAAACCATAACAATTTTATTTCAATCTTGTTACAGTTTTTTACTTTCTATATAAATTTTTACAAAATAATCAAATTTATAAGCTATCAAATTCTTCTAGTAAATTTTTATACTTAATTAAAAAAATTTGTTTATCTTTTAATGAAATAGAACTTTTTAATTCATTTAAAAGAATATAAATTCTATTTATAGAATATTGTTTTTTAGAATCAATTGTTGTATTTGATAATAATTGTGAATAGCTATTGACAGCATTATTAACATCGTTGAAGATTTCCTTCCAATTATTGTTATCTAATTTAGAATATGCTTTAAAAATATTAGATTTTGCTTCTATAACTTTTTTTTCAATATCTGTACTAGAAGTATTATTTATAAATTTCGGTATATAATCATAAAGTTTTGACAGTTGTGTTAAAGTTTTTTCTTTATCTTCATTTTTTGCAACTTGCATTAAATTATCATATTCTTTATTAAAAGATAAGATATCTTCTTGATTTGCATTATTTCTATATAAATCTACTGTAATAGTTGGGATTGAAGAATATAAATTTTCTATTTCTAATTTTATTTCTTCCCAATTTATATCTTCTGTATTATTAGAAAGTACACCTGTTTTCTTCATTTCAAATTTTTTTTCTGTTCCTTTGGTATCCTTTTGAGAATCTGAATTTGAACTTGAGCCTGAACTATCTCCTTCATTAGATCCACCATCTCCACCTGAAGACTCTTCTCCTTCTTCACTTTTTGAACCTCCACTTTTAGAGCTTTCTCCTCCAGATTGCTCTTGAGTCTTCTTAGTCATCTCTCCATAAGATATTTTATAATTTCTTATTTCTATTCCATTCATCTTATTTAATAAATCTACTATTTTAGATTCTAAAAACTTAATCTCAGATGCAGTTTTATCTCCATTGTTTTCTGTATTATTTTTACTTGCATTAGTATATATTGTAAGTGCTAAGACAACCATGATTACTAATAAAACTATATAAATAATTTTTTTCAATTTCGTAACCTCCATTTTCTATTTTATCTAGTATTTGCATTTTTTGGCTAGTTTATTCTAGTATAAATATTTATAGTTCTATTTATAATAATAATATAATTTATTTTGGAGATTAATTATGATTGCAACTGTAAATTTGTTTAGTAATAAAAAAGGAGAATTAAATAGGTTTTTAAGTAGTTTTTATAATACTAATATTGATTTAGAAGATAATCTAAAATGGGAAAAAGAATATCATAATCCTATTGAACTTGCTGAAATTATTGGAATTTTCACTGATAACTCTGATGATTTTTTGCTTAATATGTGGGTCTGTTTAGATAAAAATGTTTTTGTAAAGGTTACCCAGGATAATGCTGACCAAATAATTCGATACTTATATGAACGTTTTCCTTATTAACAGAGCCAAAATATATACAGATAGAAAAATTTTAATTAGAAAATATAGAATAAATAAGAAAATCAAAGATTTTCTTTAATTTGTTCTCGCCCGATTTGAGTTTTCGACTGTAAGGAGAAAATCTCAAAGGGCTAGCGATTGTAGCTTTTACACAATAGGAAAGTATAACTTTCCTATTGTATAAAAAAAATTTAAGTAAGGATAATTTTTAAATTTAAAAATTAATCTTCTTCCTTTAACTCTTCAATATCAATATCTGATTCTATAGAAACTGTTTTTTCTAAATTACTTATATTATCATCTTTGTCATCCTCATCTTCACTATTATATAAATAATTTTGTTCCTTTGAATTATTTTCCTCACTAATATTATTTCTTAATTCTTCTTCAACTATTCTCTTTTCATTATTATTTTCTTCATTAACCTTTGTATTTTGTAATTTTTCTAAAGCTTCAGCTTCTCTTGCTTCACTTTCTTTTTGTTTTTGACCACAATTTGGACAATAATTATCTTGCTTTTCTATTTGTTTATAACAATTTTTGCATTGTTTTTTATCCTTTAAATCAAGGCATTCTTGTAATAACTGTTCTATCTCATCTGATAATACATCTATTTTTGTACATTCAGCTTCTAAATCGCCTTTTATTGAAATCTCTTCTTCAGTTATATGTTTTTCATATACTTTTTTCCCAATTTCTTCATATAAATCGCTTACTTCTGACTTTAATTCATTCATCTTTATTTTAAGCCTTGTTTCTTTAGCCATTCTACCTGTTTTATCAGCTGTTATTTTATAGGCTTCACTTGCTTTTTTTCCTAATTTATCAAAAAATTCCAATTTTACACTCTCCTTTTTTATTGATTATGTATATATTATTCATCTTTTGATATATTATTATTCAATTTTAAATAATTATTCACATTTTTTATCTCTAGTCATTAATTCTATAACAGCATCTTTTGGACTTAAATTTTCATAAATAACTTTATATACAGTTTCAACAATTGGCATTTCAATCTTGTGTAACTTGCATAATTCATAAGCTACATCAATATTATCGATACTTTCTATAACCATTCCAACCTCTTTTTTGGTTTCTTCCAAACTCTTACCTTGACCAATTAAATAACCTGCTTTTCTATTTCTACTGTGTTCACTTAAACAAGTTACAACTAAGTCACCTAATCCACTTAATCCATAAAAAGTATCTTTTTCTCCACCTAATTTAACTCCAAGTCTTGAAATTTCACATAAACCTCTTGTAATTAAAGCTGCAAAAGTATTATCTCCAAGCCCAATTCCAGATGCTACACCAGAACAAAAAGCTATAATATTTTTTAAAGCTCCACCTAATTCAACGCCTTTTACATCATCTGAAGTATAAATTCTCATTTCTTCACACATAAAGGTTTCTTGTAATTTATTTTTTATTTCCTCATCTTTTGATGCAATAACTAATACTGTAGTCATTCCGAGTGATACTTCTTCTGCATGACTAGGTCCAGATAAAACACCTACTCTTGCTGATGGCATTTCTTCTAATATTACTTCATCTAAAGTTTTTAAAGTATCTTTCTCGAAACCTTTTGAACATATTATTACTGGTTTATTTCCTACATATTTTTTATATTGTTTAAATATATTTCTTGTAAATTTAGATGGTGTTACATGTAAAATAAACTCTGCATCTTTTATTACTTCTTCAAATTCTGTATAACATTTTATATTATCACCTAAAATAGTATTTGGTAAAAACTTGCATTTTCTTTCCTCATTTATTAATCTTTTTTCTTCTTCATCAAAAGACCATATTTTTATATTATTTCCAAGTTTTTCTAGATGTATTGCTAAGGCTACACCCCAACTTCCACTTCCTATTATTGCTATATTCATTTTTACTATCATTCCTTTCTTGAAAGACACAAAACAGAATGAATAATCTGGATATTATTCAACCTTAATCGCCTTCTTTATATGCAAAATCTAATTAAAAGAATTGCACTTGTTATATTTTTTTCTTTTTTATTTATAATATTACTTTATTTCTTTGACTTTTCCCCTATTTTATTTTCTGTTCCATTTAACATTCTTTGTATATTGCTTCTATGATTAAATAATATAATTATAGCTAATATTACACTATATATTAAATATGTATTTCCGCTTTTTCCTTCTGATAATACCATATAATTTTCATTAATAAATAAAGTTAATACTGGAAATAATATAGCAGCTCCACAAGATCCTAAAGATACCATTCTCGTTAAAGCCATTAATACTAATGCAAATACTAAACATATTAATCCTATTTGCCAATTGCTCATTAATATAATACCTAAAGAAGTTGCAACGCCTTTACCTCCTTTAAAACCGAAAAATATTGGAAAGGTGTGACCAATTACTACTGCTATTCCTGCTATTTGTACTAATAATTCTTTATTTGAATTTTGAATTATATTTCCTATTATTATTGCAAGTGAAATTGCAACTACACCTTTTAAAATGTCACAAATTAAGGTTATTACTGCTGCACCTTTTCCAACAGAACGTAATACATTTGTGCTTCCTGCATTTCCACTTCCTTTTTCTCTAACATCAAAGCCTGCTACTCTTTTACTTATTAAAACTGAAAAATTTACACTTCCTATTAAATATGCTATTATTAAAATAATTATATTTTCTACCATATTATTCTCCTTTACTTAAACTAAAAAATCCTTCTTTTTAAAAACCTTCTTTTTTAGCTTCTTTATCACTTTTTTCTCTCGCAATAATTCTAACTGGTGTACCTTCTAATCCAAACTCTTTTCTAATTTGATTAACAATATATCTCTCATATGAAAAATGAAATAAGTCTTTATTATTTACAAAAATAACAAAAGTTGGTGGTTTTGTAGAAACCTGTGTCCCATAATAAATTTTTAGTCTTTTACCTTTGTCTGTAGGAGGCTGAACTATTGCAATTGCTTCATTTATTACTTGATTTAAAATAGCGGTTGATATTCTCATATTGTTTTGTTCTTTAACATGATTTATTAAATCAAATAACTTGTGTACTCTTTGACCTGTTTTTGCAGATATAAATATTATTGGAGCATAGGATAAGTATTTTAATTTTTCATATATTTCTTTCTTATATTTTTCTAAAGTTCCTGTTTCCTTTTCCATTACATCCCATTTATTTACTACAATTATTACACCTTTTCCTGATTCATGTGCTTCTCCAGCAATTTTTGCATCTTGATCTGTTACCCCCTCTGTTGCATCTATTAACATTAGACATACATCTGCTCTTTCTATTGCAAGTAGTGTTCTCATTATACTAAATTTTTCTATTGATTCTTTTACTTTATTTTTCTTTCTAACACCTGCTGTATCTATTAATACATATTTTCCTTTTTCGTTTTCAAATTGAGTATCTATTGCATCACGTGTTGTACCAGCTATATTGCTAACTATTACTCTATTTTCACCTAATATATTATTAATTAAAGATGATTTTCCTACATTAGGTTTACCAATTACTGCAACTTTTATAAGGTCATTTTCATCCTCATCTTCTGTCTTTTCTGGAAAACTTTCATATATTTTGTCTAAAACATCACCAATTCCTAAGGCATTTGTTGCTGATATTGGGTATGGCTCTCCTATTCCTAAATTGTAAAATTCGTATATTTCTTCTTTATCTTTTAAATAGTTGTCTGCTTTGTTACATACTAATACTATTGGTTTTTTTGATTTTTTTAATATTAATGCTATTTCTCTATCTGCCGCTGTTACTCCTTGTTTTATGTCTGTTAAAAATATTATTACATCTGCCCTTGATATTGCCAAATTTGCTTGTTCTCTCATTTGCGATAGTATTATGTCTTCTGATTGAGGTTCTATTCCTCCTGTGTCTATTAGTGTAAAATCTCTTCCTCTCCAGTTTGTTTCTGCATATACTCTGTCTCTTGTTACTCCTGGTGTATCTTCTACTATTGATATTCTACTTCCAGCTAAGTAGTTGAAAAAAGTTGATTTTCCTACATTAGGCTTTCCGTATTATTGCTACTATTGGTTTTGACATATGGTTAATTGGATTTAATTTTTATTTTCTAAAATTTAATCCTTTCTCCTTTCCTTCTTTTTTAATATTTAGAGTATATCATATACTACTTGAAAAAACAATCTCTTAATTATTAAAACTTATAGGGTTACAGTTAAGCAAAAAATGGTTAGATATATTAAAGACTACTATAACAATATTTATTCGATTTTTCGGTTACCCTACATTACGCTAAGAAATACTAAAAATATAGCTGAACTATACCCGAAAACAGGACCCTTTCCAGCTATATTTTAAGTATTTCTAATGCTATTTCGGTCACATTCAAAATCTCTTAAATATTGTTATAGTAGTCTTTTGCTAATTTAAAGGTTTTATTTAACTGTAACCCTATAAGTTTTAATAATTAAGAGATTGTTTTACTAAATGGAAAGCCATCATAACATAATAACTTTCCTAAAATACAAATAAGATAGATGTAAATTATTCATCTATCTTAATAAAACTAAATTTTTGCTATTCCACCAATAATTCTACTTTCTTCTGCTGTATCAAGCATTTTTGCTCCACCTGAAATAACAATCATATCGCCTTTTTCTAAAATTTCTTTTTGTTTTAATTTTTCTATACCTACTTCTAATGTCTTATCATTACTTTCTTGTTTTTCAACATAAATTGGTGTAACATTCCAAACTATTGCTAATTGGTTATAAGTTCTTTTATTATCTGTAACTGCTAAGATTGGGCAACCAGCACCTAATCCAGATAATCTTCTTGCAGAATCTCCTGAATTTGTGTAACAAACAATTGCATCTGCTTGCATATTCATAGCCATTACGCATGTTGAATAAGCAATTTTTGTTTCTAAACTAGACATATCAATATTTTCATTCTCTTTGAATTTTTTCCAATAATCAATATCTCCTTCAACTCTTTTTGCTATTTTAACCATTGTTTCTACACATTCTACTGGATAATCTCCCATTGCACACTCACCTGATAACATTATTGCACTTGTTCTATCATATATAGCATTTGCAACATCGCTTGCTTCTGCTCTTGTTGGTAATGGATTGTGTGTCATTGATTCTAGCATTTGTGTAGCAGTAATTGCTGGTTTATTTGCTTTGTTTGATAATTTAATAAATCTTTTTTGCATTACTGGTGGTTCTGTAAAGTCTGTTTCTGTTGCCATATCTCCACGAGCTATCATTTGAACATCTGCTGCTTCTACAATTTCTTCCATGTTTTCTAGACCTTCAACATTTTCTACTTTAGTTATAATTTTTATGTCTTTTCCACCATTTTCGTCTAATACTTTTCTTACTTGTTCTATGTCATCTTTGTTTCTTGTAAAAGACATTGCTACATAATCGTAATTGTGTTCACAAGCTGTTTTTAAATCTGCTATGTCTTTTTCTTTTAAAGCTGGTAATCTTACTGGTGTTCCTGGTAAGTTTACTGTTTTTCTGCTTCCTAAACCATTTCCATGAACCACTGTACAAACTATATCTTTTCCTACTATTTCATCTACAACTAATTCTATTGCTCCATCATCAATTAGTACTTTTGCCCCTACTTTTAAGTCTTTATATAATTCTTTGTAAGATATTGATACTTTTTCTTTATCTCCTAATATATCTTCATTTACAAATGTAAATTTTTGTCCATCTTCTAATGTAATTTTTTCGTTTTTACCTGTTACCAACATCCCTGTTCTTATTTCTGGACCTTGCATGTCTAATAATAGTGATACTGGTATGTCTAATTCTTCTCTTAATCTTAATACTGTTTCTGTTTTTTCTGCTTGTTCATCCCAACTTCCATGAGAATAATTGATTCTTGTTACGTTTAATCCAGCATTAAATAATTCTTCTAATTTGTTTTCACTTGCTGGTCCTATTGTTCCAACTATTTTTGTTTTTCTCAAATTTTTTTTCATTTAAATTCCTCCCTTTTTAAACATTTTAGATTATATCATATGTTCTCGACATATTTCAACCATTTTTTGTTTTTTATATTTATATTATTTACTTAAAATAATGTTACCATTCAATCTTATGTAAAAACAATTTTAATAATTGTTTTTTAATTGATTTACAAGATTCAAAATATAATAAAGAATATACAGAAGGTTTTTTAAGCAAAGTAATAAAATATAATCATTATAATGCTATTAGTTATAAATATATATATCAGATTTAATGACAAAATATATTAGTGAATAAAGATATTCACTATAATAGGAAAGAAAAAACTAAAAATATTGATAATAAAATCAATACTTTTAGTCTTTTTTATTTAATATAAACCTTTGGATCTACTTGAATAGAATCTTTAAGTATTTCAAAATGTAAATGAGGTTCATCTGCACTTTCAAACACACCTGTATTACCTACAGTTCCTATACTTTGTCCTTTTTCCACCTTTTCACCTTCAACAACAAACTCAGAAGTTAAAAGATTAGCATATACAGATTGGAAACCATCATCATGTTCAATTACAACAGTAAGACCATATCTTGGGTCATTCTTAATAGATTTAACTGTTCCCGCTTCAGAAGACTTAACTACTGTAGTTTTATCAGCTTTTATATCAATACCAGTATGAGTTGTCCATTCTTTTAAAGTTTCTGAATAAATAAGATTCTCTTTTGCAAATTCTCTAAACACATCTCCATCAACAGGCTTTTGGAAACTTAACTCCTTTTTAGGAGTTTCTGTCTTTTTAGTAGTATCTGCATTAGTTTTTGTTGTAGTAGCATTATTTTTTGCTGAATTTGTTTTTACTACACTTTTTGTATTATTAGTTGTGTTTGATGAATTATTAGATGTTACCTTAGTTGTATTATTTTTAGTAGTAACCTTATTAGTTTCATTAACTGAATTATTTGACATTTCTTTCTTAGATTCTTCTACAGATTTACCAATTTCTGTACTAGCACTTTCTGAATTTTCTGTATAATTTCCAGTAATTTTAGCCATATCTTCTAGTGACCTAGTTTCATCCTTACTATTATCATTTTTATTAAAACTTAATAATGCAACAATAATAATAACTAAAAACAATACTCCTATTGCACTATACCTAATTATTTTATCATTTACTGATTTGTTATTTTTTCTTGCATCTCTTCTCATATAATCCTCCTTTAATACTTAATTATTAGAAGTATTTCCTTTTTTTAGAAGATTATACATTTATAACGAATTTATATCTTTTATTTCAACACCAACATAAAAATGCTTAATAATTTCTTCACAATTGCTTCCTTGTTTTGCCATAGTATCTGCACCTGTTTGACTCATACCAACGCCATGACCATATCCTTTTACAGAAAATTTTATATTTTCATTTTCTTTTTTTATTTCAAAATTGGTTGACTTTAAAGATAATAAAGTTCTTGTTTCTACACCTGATAATTCATGATTTCCAAACCTTATTGTTTTTACTCTACCACTATCTGTATATTCTAAGATTTTTACTTCTTCATCTTTCTCAAAGTTTATTTTAATATCTGAATATTTTTCTTTTAATTTATTTAATAAATCTTGTCTAGTTAAAACAACCTCTGAACTATACTGATTGTATCCCTCTTCACCAGAAGTTTGTACAACTTGTAAATACGGAAGACCTGAACCTCCCCATACATTTACTGGTAATTCTGTAGTTCCACCACTATTTGCATGAAAAAAAGCATTTATTGGTTTATTCTCATAAGTAACAATTTTTCCTTGTGTTTCTTTTACACTTTGTTCTATCTTTTGCCAATTACTTTCTCTTTTTGCTTCTTCCCACCTAGCAAGTCTATCTTCTTTAGAAACCCATGCTTGGCAACATGTTGAATCATCACATATATCTGCATTACTATGTTTTTTATTTTGAATTTTATAGACAGTATAAGTTCTTGCAACAATTGCTTGTGCTTTAAGTGCTTCTAATTCAAAGTCAGCAGGCATTTCAGCTGATACTACATTACATAAATATTCATCTATTTGAACTTGTTTAACTTCTCCTGTTTTATGATTTAGCAAGTTAATTGTACCATAATTTTTATACTCATATTTTTCATTTTCAGTATTTGCATTATTTTGTTCTTCTTTAACTTCTGTATTATTATCTTCCTGAACTGAATTATTGGTCTCCTGTACTGATGTTGTTATATCTCTTTTGGTTAAAAGTGCTGGTAATATAAAACATATGAAAACAAAGGAAAAAAAATAAATAAGTATTTTTTTCATATAATAACCTTCTTTTATTTATTTTTATGAACTTAATTGTAATTTCATATTATTCAAAATTTTTCGTTCTATTCTTGATACTTGTACTTGAGTTATTCCAAGTATTTTTGCAACTTGTGACTGTGTCTTTTCTTTATAAAATCTTAGCATAATAACTTCTTTTTCTCTTTGTTCTAGTCCATTAATTAATTGTTTTACTGTTAATTTATTTGTTATTAGTTCTTCTTCATCTTTTCCTGTTGCAATTTGCTCAATTAAACTAATCTTTGTTCCACTTTTCTCGTTTGTATAACTTGCATTTTCTATTGATTCAACATGATTTGTTGCTTCTAAGGCTAGAGCTATATCTTCTTTTTCAACTTTTAATTCTTTTGTAATTTCTTCAATTGTAATTTCTCTTCCTTTTTTTATTATATATTCTTTTTGTAATTCTTTTATTTTTATTCCTAGTTCTTTTATACTTCTACTTACTTTTATTGGTCCATCATCTCTTATAAATCTTTTTATTTCTCCTATCATATATGGTACTGCATATGTTGATAATTTTACTTGATAATTTGTATTAAATCTTTTTATTGATTTAATAAAACCCATACATCCAATTTGGTATAAATCTTCTAATTCATATCCTCTTCCATTAAATCTTCTTACAATACTCCATATTAATCCATTATTATTTTGAATTAATTTTTCTAATTCTTCTTTATCTCCGTGCTTGGGCTTTTTTTATAGAATTTATATCATTTTCGTACATATTTCACCCACTTCTATTTATTTAATATTGTTTCAAATTCTTCTTTTTCGTTATCTTCTTTTATTTTTATTTCTTTTTCCATTGTTATTTTTGTTCCCAATCCTACAATAGATTCAATTTGTATTTTATCCATAAAACTTTCCATTATTGTAAATCCCATTCCTGATCTTTCTAAATTAGGCTTTGTTGTATATAATGGCTCTTTTGCTACATCTATATTCTCTATTCCTTTTCCTTGGTCAGAGATTTGTATTATTATTTTATTTTCTTTTATTTTTGAAATTATTTTTACTATTCCTTGTTTGTCTTCATATCCATGTATGATACAATTTGTAACAGCTTCTGAAACCGCTGTTTTAATATCTGCTAATTCCTCTATTGTTGGATCTAGTTGTGAAGCAAAAGCTGCTATTGATATTCTTGCAAAAGCTTCATTCACAGATTTACTTATAAATTCTAATTTCATTTCATTTTCAAAAACTTCTTTCATTTTTCATCCTTGTATAATATATTTAGGTTTTTTAAAGGTTACCCATAAACCTTTCTTGATACTTTTACTAAATATTTATTCGCTAATTTGTGCTATAGGTATTAGTCTTAATAGTCCACTCATCTCAAAGATTTTTTGTACACTTTGTGTTAGGTTACTTACTTCTAATTTTGCGCCTAACATGTTTGCAAATTTGTACCTACCTATAATTAGACCTATACCCGCACTATCCATGAAAGTAACACTATCAAAATCAAATATAACTTTTTTAGGCATATATCTTTCAATCTCATAATCTGCTTTCCCCCTTATCTTTTGTACACTATAATCATCAATTTCATCTGTAATTTTAAAAACTAGAAGCTTGTCCTTTTCATAAAATTTTGTTTCCATTTTTTCCTCCTTTTAGTTTTTCTTTTTGTATTATAATATCGTTTCCATTTTTTTCCAAGAGCAAAAAAATAGAAGTTTTGTCGAAATTAAAAAACTTTACGACAAAATCTTCTATTTTTATTTTATTATACTTTTATCTATTTAATTTTTCGCTATTTTAAATAATTATCT
The DNA here is from genome assembly GCA_947245515.1 of uncultured Clostridium sp. GTDB lineage: Bacteria > Bacillota > Clostridia > TANB77 > CAG-508 > CAG-269. The sequence continues at coordinate 31,586 of CAMXQV010000015.1, forward strand.
ACTTTTTTTATAAAAATTATATTTTCTATTATATTTATTATTGAATAGATTAATATAACTATTCCTATTGTTTGCAGTATTGCTCCACTATTAATTAAAATAAAAATTCCTGCACTAATAATTGCTATTGATAATATTAATGTTGCTAACCATAGTCTTGATTGATAATCTTTCCATACTATAGTTGTTTGTAAGTTCATTATTCCACTATATATTATCCATATTGCTATTACTATTCTAAATATTGATAAGATTATATCTGCACAATTCATTATCACTATTCCTGCAATAATTGCTACTATTCCTATAGCTAACATGTATCTATTTGTTCTATCTGAATTGAAATATTCTATTAATTTTAATACCCCAAATATTATGAAGATTAATCCTAATATATTTGCAATAAAAGCTACTATTGCATTTGGATTTGCAATTAACCTTGTTCCAAATAGAATAAATATTAGTGATAATATTATGTCTGTCCAACCTGATTTTTTTAAAAATTTCTCTAGCATCTTTTTCTACCTTCTTTTTTTCCTTTTTTTATTAATATACCATATTTTTTACTATTTTTTCAAGAAATTTAGAAATTTTTAAGAATTTTTATTATTTCTTAATGTAATATAGTTAACCTAAAAGTTGAATAAATAAGGAAGAACTAAATAAGAATATTTTTATCCTTATTTCAGTTCTCCCTTTGAATACTACTTTTTTTATACATTTTCAGTTTCTTTTTTAGCTATTACTTCTTTTCCATCATAATATCCACAATTTTTGCAAACTCTATGTGGCATTACTGGTTCATGACAATGTGGACAACTTGTGTATGTTGGGTTTTCTTTTTTCCATGTTGATCTTTTTGAGTGTGTTCTTGCTTTTGACCATCTTCTTTTTGGTTGTGCCATTTAAATCCCTCCTTGCTTTAGATATATTTTTTTATATCTTTTTCTATTTTTTCACTATTTTCATCACTATACGATTATACAAGTATTTTACTCTTTTGTCAATAGTTGGTTACAGTTCTTTTCATATAATTCTTTAATATTTTTCTTTTTTAAGGTTACCTTAATACCATTTTGAGCTACTTGCTCTAAAACTTCTGTTATAAAATTTTCTATATTTTTATTTACTTTAATTTTTTCTTTCTCGTTGTTCCAATATTGTAATTCAAACTCTTTAGTCCACTTTTTCCCTTCATATATTATACCAGCAGCCAATTTGTCACAAATCATCTCAACAGCATATTTATATGGAATAAGTGGTGTTGGATTAGGAGCTCTATTATCTATCCAATATTCTGCATGATGTTTATTTCTTCCTTTATGATGTAACCATGCTTCTGAGTACCCTTTGTCTCTTTTGGCTTCTGTTATAGGTGAATATGTTCCTACATAGTATTTTGCACTTTCCCAAAATTCTGTTGGTGAATATTTAGAAATATCATGCCAAAAACCTCGCCATGGCTCTCCTGCTCTACAACATAGCTTAAATACTACCCATTTATGATGTGTAATCAATATAAAATGTTTTACTACATTTTTTATTTTCATTTTAATCCCCCATTTATTATTCTGATTATTAGTTTACTATATATTTTTACTAAAATCAATAAATATATAGCAATCGCTTAAAGTTTTAATTATTTATTTGTTTGTGTTTATAAAATCTACTCGCTCCCAAAGGATTATAATTATTTATTGTTTTCGTTGCCCCATTCTCAAAAATAAATAATTATAATCCTTTTAGCGCTATTTTTAATTAAATAAATATTAACAAATAAATAATTAAAACTTTAAGCGATTGCCTTACAATAAATAAACTATTTTTAAACTGTATTCTTTAAACTTATCTAAATAAATTATTTTATAATAAAATCATCTTTTTATCATTTAACAATTTTAATAAAGATTACATATATTTAAATAATAAGAAGAATAATATTTATGGAGGTAAATTATGTGTGGTTTTGTTGGATTTGTTGATTACAAAAAAGATATATCAAACAAAAAAAATATATTGGAAAATATGAATCAAACCTTATCAAAAAGGGGACCTGATGAACAAGGATATTACATAAAAGAACATGTTGCATTAGGTCATAAAAGATTAATTGTAATTGATCCTAAAGGACGGAAAACAACCTATGGTTGAAACTTATTCCTATGGTGAATATGCAATTGTATACAATGGTCAAATTTATAATACTAAGGAATTATGTAATACCTTAAAACAAAATGACTTTACCTTCAAAGGTCATTGTGATACAGAAATTTTATTAAAAAGTTATATTTATTATGGAAAAGATGTTGTTAATCATTTAAATGGTATCTTTGCTTTTGCTATTTGGAATAGTAAAACCCAAGAATTATTTTTAGCTCGTGACCATTTTGGTATTAAACCTTTGTTTTATACTCAACTAGAAAATACCCTCATTTTTTCTTCAGAAATTAAAGGTCTATTTGAATATCCTGGAGTTGAAAAGGTTATAGACTCACAAGGAATTTCAGAATTATTTGGTATTGGTCCTAGTCATACACCTGGTACAACAGTTTTTAAAAATATTTTTGAATTAAAGCCTGCACATTTTGCAGTTTATAATACTTCTGGTCTTCATATAAAAAGATATTGGAAATTAAAATCAGAAGAACATAAGGATACTTTTGAAGAAACTTGTGAAAATTTGAAATATTTATTAGAGGATGCAATTACACGTCAACTTGTTTCGGATGTTCCTTTATGCACTTTTTTATCAGGTGGTCTAGATTCTAGTATAATTACAAAATTTGCTTCAGATTATTGTAAAAAAGAAGGGCTTCCACCTTTAGATACTTATTCTATAGATTATGTAGATAATGATAAAAACTTTGTAGAAAGTGACTTTCAACCTAATTCTGACAACTATTATATAGAATTAATGAATAGAAATCTTCATACAAATCATCACCAAATTGTAATCGATACACCTGAACTAGCTTCTTATTTAGAAGATTCAATGCTTGCTCGCGATATGCCTGGTATGGCTGATATCGACTCTTCTTTACTTTTATTTTGCAAGAATGTAAAAAAGGATATGACTGTTAGTTTGACTGGTGAATGTGCAGATGAGATTTTTGGAGGATATCCTTGGTTTTTCCGTGAAGATGCTTTAAACAGTGGTACTTTTCCTTGGTCAATTGCTATAGATGAAAGACAGAAATTATTAAATCTAGATATTAATAAAAAAGTTAATCTGAAAGAATATATTGACTTTAGATATAAAGAAAGTTTAAAGGAAGTAGAAATTCTAGATTGCGATTCGAAAGAAACAGCTGAAAAAAGAAAAATTTCTCATCTTACTTTAAATTGGTTTATGCAAACTCTTTTAGATAGATCAGATAGAATGGCTATGTATAATGGCTTTGAACTTCGTGTACCTTTTTGTGATTACCGTTTAGCTCAATATGTGTGGAATATTCCTTGGGAAATGAAGGCTCTTAATGGTCGTGAAAAAGGCTTGCTTAGATATGTTTGTAAAGACTTCCTTCCTGATGAAATTATTAATAGAAAGAAATCTCCATATCCTAAAACTCACAATCCTACTTACTTATCAAAGGTTAAAAATATGCTTTCTGATATCATGAATCACTCAAATGCTCCTATTAATTCTTTGCTTAATCGTGATTATATTATGGATATATTGAATACTGATGGATCTGCTTTTACTAGACCTTGGTTTGGGCAATTGATGACTGGGCCTCAGCTTATGGCTTATCTTTGTCAGGTTAATATGTGGCTTGAGAAGTATCAGCCAAAATTAGAGTTATAACTATCATTAAAAGATTTTATATTAATTATTATTAAATCTAATGACATTATATTTTCTATTTTATATAAAGTCAATAAGTTGCATAAGTTTTTGAATATAACAGATTTAATAAAAAAATTAAATATCTGTTTTTAACATAAAAGTATGTTTAAATATAGATTATAACTGTGTTTTAGCTATTTAAAATTCACTAAATCTTCTGAAAAACAATGGATAAAAACAATAAATATTACTGTTTTTTCCCCTTGTTTTTTAGAAAATATTTCTTAATATTTTTCTAATATCTCTAATTTTTATATAATTCTAACTACTCCTTATTTTATTTATATTGTTTTATCTAATCTTTTTATATATTTTATATTGTTAATTTTAGATATTGCAAAACATTTTTTCCAAAATCTTTCAGTCTACTATTATTTCATCAGGCTTGTTATATAGCGTCTTAATTTTACAACCAAAAAATTAGATGTAAACTCATTTATTTACATCTAACAGTATACATTGCTATTTTTTATATTGTATACTTTTCTCTTCTAATAATTTAAAATTACAAGCTATTGTTTTTAAAAAATTATTTTTAAGGCTTAAACTTTACCTAATTTTAAATCGTCCTTTTTTAGGTAAGAACTTCCCATAAGTAATCAAATGATTACTCTTCTAGTATATTAATTATACTACCTTTTTATTCGTTATGTCAATGAATTTTTTAATTTTTTTATTTACATTATGATTAATTTATGATAATGTCTTAAGTAGTAACTTTAGAAAATGTCCCAA
>CAMXQV010000016.1 GCA_947245515.1 uncultured Clostridium sp.
CTTTTGACATTGCTTCGTAGCATAGGAATTTGACTTTAGTCAATATTCCTAACCCCCTATGAGTTTTGACCTACATTCAAAACTCGGGTGCTCTGCGAGGCAATAAATTTTCTCCCATTGGGATAAAATTTATTCAAATTAACTCACTACAAAATTTATATTTGCTAATTGCAAATACAAATTTGTTCTCGTTAATTTGTTGTTGCAACATAGTAGATTATTTTTATATAGTTGCAACAATTATTCTGCTTTTTCTTCGCAGAACCTTACTGGCTTTACACCTACTGAAATAGGTATAGGCTCTTTTGTGTATATTACACTATCATTACTCTCATCTGGTATATAATCAAATGCTGTATCTATTTCTTGCATTTGGAATTTATCTTCTTCATTGATGTAAATTATTCCAAATCTATAAGTTTCCATTTTATTATCTGGATCTAGTTTATAATAATCTTCTAAAGGAAATACTCTAACAATAGCACTATTGTCTTCAGCAAAGTTGAAATAGAACATCTGCTTATCAACATAGTAGATTGCCTCTGTATAATGAACATCATAATATTGTCTTAATCTCATAATGATTTCTCCGACTTCTTCCTCTGGCAAATAATTGCTAAATCTAACACTACCAAGCACATTACCTAATATCATAGGCTTTGTAGTATCAATATAACCATTATCATATAATTCTTGACAAGGTTTGCAAATTGAGTCTCTAAAATTGATTTGTGTTACAACAACTTCACTACCAACTAAAGCAAGTTCTATATCATCCACATATTTCATTATAAGTTCTGCTTGTTCTTGTCTAGTATAATCTTTCCACGTTTTAGTTCTTTCTTGATATTCCTTATCTAGTTTAATATTGTTGATAAAGTCAATATCTCGTTTTAGTAGAATATCTTTTGGCGTAAATCTTAGTTCTTCGGTGCAGTCAGTAGTTTCTAGTTTGCTTTCAAGTTCTGTAATAGCATATTCAACTATTTTCTTTTCTTCGTTATATTCTTTTAGTTCAAACACTCCATTGATATAGGCTTTTTTTATTCTTTCAAGTTTATTGTTTTGCTCTTTTATTTCTTTTTCTAATTGTTCTTTAGGCTCATCAAATTTTTGCTTTATCATAGGCAAGAAGAATTGATTTACAACAGAGTCATACTCTACTAATTCACTAATAAATTGATTAAAATAATCATTTATAACTTTTTCTTTAAATTCAATTTTGCAATCATTACAATAGTAGTAGAAGTAAGACTTTCCATTTTTCTTTGTAGTAGCTTTACCACCTAAAATACGATTACATTTAGGACACTTAAGTTTCTGTAAATATAAATAAGTCAATGTTCTTTGAAAACTTCTTGAATTTTTCTTTTTTTGAACTTGACAATCTGCCCACATTTCTTTTGATATAATAGGCTCGACTACATCTTCATAATAAGTTGGATGCTTTGTTCTTTTTCCATGAACAAAATCTCCTTTATATATTTCATTTTCAAGAATAGTTTGTATAGTTGAATCTCTCCAATTATCTCTTCCTAATACTTTTTCTGCATTGAATAGATTGCTTATTTTCTGATAAGAATAGCCGTTATAATATAAGTCAAATATTCTAACCACAATATCTTTAGTAGAATAATCTATTACTAATCTTTTATCCTCGTGTTTATAGCCTAATGGTGCAACGTGAGGAATATGACCACATTTTATTGCACCAGCTAGTCCTACTTTAGTCCTTTCGCTAGTTCTCTCAATTTCGTTTTGGCTTACACTCATTAAAAGTCTTGAAATCATTTTGCCATTTGCACTTGTAGTATTTATTTCATCATTAGCACAATCAATATATGCATTATTTTCATCTAAAAAGGTTATTAGTTTTTCCCAGTCAAATATACTTCTAGTTATTCTGTCTAGTTTTAGGGCAACAATAGTATTTATCCTTTTAGCTTTAATATCAATTTTTAATCTTTCAAACTCTGGTCTATAATTACCAGTTTTAGCACTTATTCCAGCATCTTCGTAATAATCTACTATTTCATAACCTTTAAATTTACAAAAAGTTTCTAATCTTTCTCTTTGTTCTGGGAGACTAAATCCCTAGTAAGTAAGCCTGAGGAACTTCCCCTCAAGCTTCTCTCAGAACCGTGCGTGAAACTCTCGCTTCACACGGCTCCCAATTACCTTGCCATTGGTAAAATTCCATATCTCCAATGTGCAAATAACTTTGTGTCTCTTTGTGCAATTTCTGCTAACCAGTTTGTAGCTTTCTTCGTTGACCTTATTGTTTTATATTTTCTTTTGACCCATTTTATGAGAATTGTATTGATATACTCCAATATTTTATTAATACCTGCCTTATAATAATGTGAATAGTAATTTATCCACCCTTGTATTTTGCTATTTAATATATTTGCTATGTCTTTCAATGATTTATTAACTCTCAATTGTATTCTCCAACTTCTTATTTCTTCTCTAATTGCTTTTTGTGCCTTATCACTCATAGATGGTAGAAAACTACTAAATCCTTCTCCATATTTATCTATGGCGCTCCTTGTTCTAAATGTGTATCCTAGAAAATCAAATGCTATATTTTCGTAATTTCCTTTTCTGTGTTTGTCTTTGCAATATACAATTTTAGTCTTTTCTAGGTTTAATTCAAGTCCAAAAGTTTTAAATCTTTTATCTAAAACTTTTATAATATATTTTGCTTGTTTCAATGATACACAATTTAAAACTCCATCATCTGCATAACGCACCCATTGTATTGTTGAAAATTCTTTGCTCATAAAATCATCAAATGCATAATGCATAAATAGATTTGCTAATACTGGGCTTATTACTCCTCCTTGTGGTGTTCCTGTTGTTCTTTCTACTATTGTTCCATCTTGCATTTTAAATGGTGTTTTTAGCCATCTTTCAATGTAAAGTATTATCCATTGTTCATTTGTATACCTTTTGACCATTTTAATTAGATAGTCGTGTCTGATATTATCAAACAGTCCTTTGATGTCAAAGTCTACTACCCAATCTTTTCGCCAACATCTTTCTCTTAGTACTCCTACTGCTTGTATTGCTGACTTATTTGGTCTGTATCCATACGAATCTTCATGAAATATTTTCTCTACTTTTGGTTCAAAGTATAACTTAGCTACCATTTGCGCTATTCTGTCCTCAACAGTTGGTATTCCTAATATTCTAGTTCCACCATTCTTTTTAGGTATTGCTACTGCTTTTACTGGTTTTGGAAAATATGTTCCTGATGACATTCTGTTCCAGATTTTATATAAATTATCTTTCAGATTTTCTTCAAATTCCTCTATTGTTTGTTCATCAATTCCATATGTTCCTTTGTTTGCTTTTACTCTGTCAAATGCTATTTTCACTGCTTGTTTTGAAATTTTAAATGGTTTTGTTTCTTCCATAAACTCCTCCTTCTTTCAAAGTTGATTTATTTCTTAAACTAGTAATCTTGAACCCTTCGCTCCATTTCCATTACAGAAACTTCTTCACTACTACGGTTCAATCTGCCCCTATTGACTACATTGGTACTCTCTATCTTATGGTTCTTCCACTTGATATTCTCCCTTAACATTAGTCTCTAGGTTCCCATGTTTCGTATAAACGCCTATGTTAAGTTCATGCCACCTATGCACCGTCCACCGTTTAGTCAGTAAACAGGTTTCCACTAAACTTATCCCAATACGCCCGAGACTATTGGTTTTGATGAAATCTTGACCTTTCGATGCTTTCGTAAGTGGTTCACACGTTCGTTCATCTCCTTAACACTCACCTGACAACTTAAATGTTGCCTTTTCTCTAACGCTCAGCACCATACCTTTTGAATACAGCACCTTAGAGTGGTTTGCAATCTCTACCTGTATAGCGATTGCAGTAGACCTACTACCATCATTTATACAATTACAAATATCTTTGTACCTTTATTCTACATTGATATTTTGCATGGCACACCGCGGGCTTGGTCTTCGGTGGAAACTCTCATATACAATCCACATTTTTTCTTTTCTTCGTTCAAATTTCATAACCTCCTAACAAACGGACTAACAAATTCTAAGCATTAAAATGCAAGAATTTGTAACGTTCGCATAATTATCTTCTACGTCAAGTCTATCGACTTTCCTAGAATATAAATAAAAAGAGACATCAAAGTACAATACGAGTACTACTGACATCTCTTAAATACATTTATCATAAACTAAAATACAATAATGCAATATAATATAATTTTTTCAAAGTACTCATAATAGTATAGTTCTTCACGAACAACTATACTTAATTTATTGCTTATATTATACTACGATTTTAAGAAATGTCAAATATTTACAATTATATATTTTTTAAATATTCTTCTAACTCTGATAATTTAATCTTTCTAGTTAAGTTAGTGATATATACATCATTAGAGTAATTAAACACTAAAAAAGTAATATTCTTAATAATCACTCTATGTGGTTCAATATATGTAAGATTAGTTCTCTCTAATTTTCTAATACTACCATTTACAAAAGTAGGAGTAACTTTAGAAAACTCACATATAAATTCAAGTCTTTGTTTTAGACATTCCTCAAATTCTAGTTCTTGCTTAATTATCTTCATTTCAAACACCATCCTTTCGTTTGGATGATTTTAATATTGTTTTTAAGCAACAAAAAAATCAACCAGATTTTATTTTCTGATTGATTTTTGTATCAATTCTGTTCAATTTAGTTCGAACAGATACGTCGTTGGTGGAGATGAGGAGAGTCGAACTCCTGTCCATAACACTTTCCATATAAATTTCTACAAGTTTAGTTTATCAATTATATTCATTTTAGTTACACCGATAAACAGGTTTAAATAAAATATAGCTTTTTAAATACCCTCTATTTTAAAAGCAAAAATAGATTTGTTTCCCACAAATATAACACCTTATCTAAATAGGTGGGACTATTTAGTAAAGTGTAGCTACAATTACGCAGCTAATGCTAATTCTTCGTTATCAGCGTTTATATTTATTTTCGCTTTTTTTAAGTGGCCAAAGCGACCATCCACTACTTGCTATTTATATTTCATGTGTAATGTCGAAACCATTACATCCCCATATCATTATATATTATATATTATTTTTAATAATTTATCAAGAAATTTTCATATTAAATCAGGGAAATTGTTACTAGACCTTCATAATCACTATTGTTTACCACGATAAACGAAAACTTTAATTGACATAAGTGATATAATTAAATAGTACAGCACAAGAGCGACATTAGCATGATTCTAAGAGAGCGTTTACTAGACTGATATTGAATCATTTTCTTTGAACCACAAATTGTCTATGGCTAAGCCAATCATTTATGTTCTTTGGTAGGAGTATGTCCAGGAAATAATGAAAGTGCTGGAAAGCGAAGACATGGAAAGACAAGAAATGGAAATAAAACATTAAAAAGCATATTAGTAGAATGTGCACAAGCGGCTTCAAAACATAAAGATTCATTTTTTTATTCTCAATACCAAAGAATAGCAATAAAAAGAGGTAGACAAAGAGCAAAAATGACTGTAGCACATTCAATGTTAATAGCAATATATTATATGATTAAAGAAGATAAGGAATTTAAAGATTTAGGAGCAAATTACTACAATCAATTTAATACAGAAAAAAAGGCAAATTCATATATAAAAAAGCTAAAAGAATTAGGCTATGATGTACAAATAAATGCACAAGCAAGCTAATTCTTTAAAACAAACTAATATAATTATACTATGAAACAATAAAAAAACAAGAGAAAATGAAAAAATTTAATATGTTTTTCTTACCTTTAAATATATTAAAATTCATAATATAAAATTAGGTAATAGATATAGCAAGTAGCAAAAGGGCGAAAAAGCATATATAAAGTGCCAACAACTTCTCACCCTTTTGAAAGCAAGTTATTTAGTTTTCATAGTAGATAATGGTTTGTAAAATTTAAATGAAATATCAATACTTTCAAAGATTTTTAATCAACATAATTGTGCAAAAATACTGAAAATTTTTTCTTTTGTAAGTATTGATATTTCTAGGATTAAAAGAATTTTTTATAAAAAACCATTATCTAGTAACAGGAAATTTAATAAGGTATTTAAATAAATAATACAAAAATCAATACAAATTAGATTAAAAATTATAATAAATTAAAATCATTTACTTCCATAAATTTATATTATAAAGAACGTTTAAAATTAAAATTTAATCTGTAGATTACTCCAATCACACTTGCGTAGCTAGTTTAGTTGCTTACTCAGTGTTTCAAAAGTTATATATTATAACCTCCAATTGTAGAAAGTCAAAACTTAAACCATAGAAGAATTGACAAAATAGGCAATAAAAGGTAGAATATAACATGTAAAAAAGTAATAAAAAACAGGAGATGAAAAGCAAAAAAGATGGAATTTATAAAAATATTAATAAAAAACAAAAAACTAGCCTTCTCATTAGGAAAAAATGACTTTAAAAATAGATTTGCAAACACAAGTCTAGGAAGCATATGGGGATTCTTACAACCCTTTGTATTCATGATAACCTATGTAATAGTATTTCAATACATCCTAAAAACAGGAAGTGCAGGAAATGATCCATATGTAGTATGGTTTTTACCTGGAATGGCAATGTGGCAATGCATAAACGACACAATAATAAATGCAAGCAGTTCAATAAGAACTTACAGTTATCTAGTAAAAAAAGTAGTATTTCCAGTAGATATAATACCAATAATATCAATAATAGCAAGCAGTTTTGTAGCACTATTCCTATTTATAGTAGCAATAGCAGTAGGAATACTATTCAACTACACACCAAACTTCATACAAGTAATATATATAATAATATCAGCCTATGCATTTTTTATAGCCTTTACAAGATTTACATCAGCATTAACAACATTAGTACCAGACTTTTCTCAACTATTAGGAATAATGATGCAACTATTCTTCTGGTTCACACCAGTAGTATGGAACTTATCAATGCTTGAAAATCATCCAACAATATTAGCACTAATGAAATGTCTACCCTTTAACTATTTAGTAACAGGCTTTAGAGATTGCTTTATATCAAGTAATATAGTAACAGAAAACAACTGGATATATACAATAATATTTTGGATAATAACAATAATAATGTTCATATGGGGAAATTATATTTTTAAAAAAAGCAAAAAAGACTTTGCAGATGTATTATAAAGCTATAAAAAAGACATTAGTACCTTAAGAAAGGGAAAAGAATGAAGATGAAAGAACAAATTGACATACTAATGGCCACCTATAATGGCGAAAAATATCTAGAAGAACAACTAGATAGCATATTAAACCAAACCTATAAAAACATAAAAATAATAATATCAGATGATTGTTCAAAAGACAGAACAAGAGAAATACTAAAAAAATATGAAGAAGATGAAAGAGTAGAAGTACACTATCAAAAAGAAAACCAAGGCTATATAAAAAACTTTGAATATTTAGTAAAACAAGTAAAAAGCCCATTATTCATGTTATCAGACCAAGATGATGTATGGCAACCAGAAAAAATAGAAAAAACCTATGAAAAATTAAAGGAAGAAGATGCAAACCTAGTATTTGGAGACCTAGAAGTAGTCGACGAAAATTTAAATACAATACATTCATCCTTTGGAGACTTCATGTTATTAAATAGAAGAATAAAAAAATATATAAATAGTTATAAAGTAAATTATTTATACAACAGTGTAACAGGTTGTACAACGCTATGTAAAAAAGAAATGATATCAAAAATATTACCTTTTCCAAACAACTCTGAATATGTTCCACATGACCATTGGATGGGGATAATGGCAGGAGTTAATGGAAAATTAGCATATCTACCAGAAACCTATATAAAATATAGACAACATGGAAATAATCAAATAGGAACAGAAAGAAGATCACACAAATTTACTAAATTAGAACAAGTAAGAAAACTTTTTCTAGAAATAAAATTAGGTGTATTTGAAACTTATGTAGCAAATAAGGAAAAATTTCCTGAAAACTTGCAACAACTAAATAAAAAAGCTTTAGAATATTTTAAAATGCTAGAGCAAAAGAAAAACTTCAATTTCAAAGGTTGGAAAGTATTTCATGAACTATATAAAACTGAAACCTTTATGTTTTATATAGAAAACTTTATAATTATGAATCTGCCTTTTATAGGAAAAGGAATATTTAAAATAAGACATTTAATTTTAAAAATATTAGGAAAAAGATAATACTGAAAGGAGAGACAAATTGGAAGCAAAACAAGAAAAAGAAGAACAAGAAAACAAAAAAGAAATTGTTGTAAAAATTGATAAACTTTGTAAAAACTATAAAATGTTTGCTAGAAAAAAAGATAGATTAATTGAAACACTAGCTCCTAACCTAAATAGACATCAAATATTTAAAGCTTTAGATGATTTTTCTCTAGAAATACGTAAAGGTGAAGTATTAGGAATATTAGGAAAAAATGGTGCAGGTAAATCCACTTTGTTAAAAATGATTACAGGAGTTGTAACACCAAGTAGTGGAACAATGGAAATAAAAGGAAAAATAAGTTCCTTATTAGAGTTAGGTGCAGCCTTTAATATGGATTTAACAGGAATAGAAAATATATATCAACATGGACAAGTTATGGGCTTAACAAGAGAAGAAATCGAAAAAAGAAAGCCAGAAATTATTAAATTTGCAGATATAGGAGACCATATATATCAACCAGTAAAAACCTATTCATCAGGTATGTTTGCAAGATTAGCCTTTGCATGTGCAATAAATGTAGATCCAGACATATTAATTGTAGATGAAGTATTATCAGTAGGAGACATGGCTTTTCAATTAAAATGTTTCAAAAAATTCGAACAATTAAAAAAGAAAGACAAAACAATTATATTTGTTACACATAGTATAAATGATATTTTAAACAACTGTAATAGAACAATAATATTAAATGATGGAAAGAAGATCTTTGATGGTGGAGTAAAAGATGGAGTAGAAAACTATAAAAAACTAATTACTGGAATGTTAAAAGAGCAAGATTTGGATTCAGAAAAGTCAAAGGAACAAGAAGAAAAATCAGAGGCAATTTTGGGTGTAAATGACGATGGTGTAGAATGGAAAAAATATTTTACAATAAATCCAGAGGTTATAAAATATGGTAATGGAGAAGCAGAAATTATAGATTTTGGTGTATTTAATACAAAAGGAGAACCAACAAGTATAATAGATAGTCAAGAAGAAATAATAGTAAAATTAAAAGCAAAATTCAACGAAGACGTGGAATGTCCTACCTTTTCTATGACAATAAAAGACTTTAATGGAAAGGAAATTTGTGGAACAAACACGAACTTCTTAAATTACTATACAGGAAATTGCAAAAAAGGTGAAACTTACATCTGTGAATTTAAACAAAGATTTCAATTAGCACCAGGGAAATATACCTTATCCTTAAGTTGTAGTAGATATGACTTTAATGGAGAAATTGTTGTTTTAAATAGAAATTATGACTTAATAATATTTGAAGTAATGTCTAGTAAAAGATTTGTTGGATATTATAATTTAGATACAGAAACATATGTAACAAAAATAGATGAGTAGGTATAGGGTAAGAAATAGTTGGTCATTGGAAAAGAGGCTAATTCGATTTTAATTTAATCAAGGTATTCTCATATGTCTAATAAATTTTACCTAGCTTAATATCAAATTTGTAACTTGAGGAAGGAGATTAAACATGAAAGAAACACATTTATTTATTTTATGGGAAAATGCACGATACAAAGAAAAAGAAATATTAGAAGACATAAAAAAATCGTTTAATATTATAGGAAAATATAATATTACATGGAATAAAGAAATATTCTCAAAAAATTTATCAAGATTTTATGGAACAAACCTTCCAAAAAATTCAGGAAAAGAGAAACATTGTGGTAATGGAGACTTTTTATTAATAATAGTAGAAGTAGAAAATCCAAAATATGAACATAGAGATACCTTAAGTAAAGGAATTCAGACAGTTAATATAAACATGTTTGATAAAAAGACTTACTACAGAGAACTAACAGGGGGTGGGCATAAAGTACATGCTACTAATTCAGAAAAAGAAACAAACCATGACTTAACCTTATTATTAGGAAAATCTTTAAAAGACTTTTTAAAAGAAGTGGAAGGAAAAGAAGAGTCAATAGTTAATTTAAAACAAGATTTAATTGGAACAGATGGCTTTAAAACAGTAAAAGAAATGTTCTATGTTTTAAATAATTGCATAGATTATGCAGTACTTAGAAATTACGAAACCTTACCAGAGGAAATATATACTAATGAACATAATGATATTGATCTTATTTGTGATTCTTATGAAAATGCTGCTTATATATTAAATGCTAAAAAGGTATTTCCAGAAGAATACAGAATCCATTATAAAGTAAAAGTAGAAGATAAAATAGCCTTTTTTGATTTAAGATATATAGGTGATAACTATTATTATTATAATTTAGAAAAAGCCCTATTAGAGAATAGAATTTATAATAGTAAAGGTTTTTATACAGTTTCAGAGGAAGAATATTTTTATACTCTTTTATATCATGCAATCTTGCATAAGCCAACTTTTTCGGAAGATTATAAAAATAAACTTAACAAAATGAAACCAAATCTAGACTTTAAAGATGATGAAAAGTCGATACAAATTTTAAATAATTGGCTATTTAAAAAAGGTTACAGTATTACAATTCCTATTGATAATTCTGTTTTATTTAATAAAGAAAATGCTAAAAAATTTGATAGAATTTTAGGAATTGAACAAATTGAAAGAGAAGAATTTATAGAAAATTTACAAAAAGAAAAAGACATACTAACAGAAGAATTACAAAGGATAATAAACTCCAAATCTTGGAGAATAACAGAACCAATTAGAAATTTTAGAACAAAGCATAAAAGGAAGTAATAAAATGGAAAAAATAAAAAATTTATTTACATCAGAAGCGGTATCAATTGGTCATCCTGACCACGTATGTGATATGATATCAGATAGTATTTTAGATGCATGTTTAGAACAAGATGAAAATTCAAGAGTAGCTTGTGAAACAATGGCAAAAGATGATAAGGTAATATTAGCAGGAGAAATTACAACAAAGGCAAAAATAGACGTAGAACAAATAGTTAAAAGTACTATAAAAAAGATAGGTTATACTTATACACCAAAAGTATTAAATTTACTTAGTAAACAATCCCCAGATATTGCACAAGGTGTGGATATAGGTGGAGCTGGAGACCAAGGAATTATGTTTGGATATGCAAATAGCGAAACACCAGAATATATGCCTTTAGCAATAACTATGTCACATGACTTAGTAAAATTAGCAACAAAATTGCGTCAAGTAGGGGAATTCAAAGATGCTATGCCAGATATGAAATCACAAGTAACTTTAGAATATTTAGAAGGACAAACAACTAGAATTAATACAATGTTAATGTCAATACAACATACAGAAAATTATAATGAAAAGGAATTTAAGGATTATATTGTAAATAATATAATGATTAAAATTGCAAAAAAATATAATCTTAACACAGATTTTAAAGTTTTAATAAATCCTACTGGAAAATTTGTAATTGGAGGATCAGAAGGAGATGCAGGTTTAACAGGTAGAAAGATTATAGTTGATACTTATGGAGGATATGCTCCACATGGAGGAGGAGCTTTTTCAGGAAAAGATCCTAGTAAAGTTGACAGGTCTGCAGCATATATGGCAAGATATCTAGCAAAAAATATTGTTGCATCTGGAATTGCAAAAGAGTGTTTAATTCAGCTATCTTATGCTATTGGAGTTGTACAACCAATTTCGATATATGTAGACTGTAAAAATACTAATAAAATAGAAGTTAGTAAAATTATTGATACAATTTATCATAAATTCGATTTATCACCTAAAGGGATAATTGATAAATTACAACTAAAAAATCCAGTATATACAAATACTTGTAATGGTGGACATTTTGGTAGAAGATTTTTAGATGATAATAACAAAATAGAATGTACTTGGGAAAAACTAGATAGTGTTAATATTTTTAAAACTTTAATTAGTCAATAAATAAAAGATAGGGGGGATAAGTTTTGAAATTAAAAGAAAAAGAAATTAGTACTAAAGATGCTAAAATAATTGAATACCTTAAAAATAGTGAAGAACAAAAATATGAAACTATAATAAAAGAGGATAATAAAATAGAAACTATACTTGCTCTATCAGATATAAGAAAAAATATTATAAAGTGGTATCCCTTTAAAGAAAATTCATCTGTGTTAGAAATAGGAGCAAACTTTGGAGAAATAACACAAGTATTATGTGAAAAATTAAGTAAAGTTGTTACAATAGAAACGTCAAAAGAAAAAAGAGATGCAATATTAAATAGAAATAAAACAAAGAAAAATTTAAAAATAATTTCTAATATAGATGAAATTGAAGAAAAATTTGATTATATAACCTTAATTGGAATAGAAGATATATCAGACAATCCACAAGAAATTCTAGAAGAAGTTAAAAAATATTTAAAACTAGATGGAATAATTCTTTTAGCAACAGATAACAAATTAGGAATGCAGTATTTTTCTAAATATAATGAAAAAGATGGAAATGTAACAAACTTAGTAGACAAAAAATTGTATAGTTTAAGACAGCTAAAAGAACAGATAAACAAAGCAGGATATTCTAATTTAAAAATATATTATCCAATGACTGATTACAAATTAACAAATGTAATATTTACAGAAGATAAAAAATTATCTAAAAATACTTTATCAAGAAATATAGTATATAAAGAGGAAGATACAGTAAAACTTTGTGAACAAAATGAAGTATATAAACAATTACTAGAAGAAGATGAAAATGTCTTTAGGATTTTTGCTAATTCTTTTTTATTAGAGATATTCAAAGGAGAATATGTAGAAAATGGAATAAGATTAATTGCTTTTTCTAATATGAGAAAGCAAAAATATAGAATTCAAACAGTTATGAAAAAAGATTTTGTTTATAAAGATGCTGGAAACTTAGAAGCAAAAGAGCATCTTGAGAATATTAAAGAAAATCTTGAAATTTTAAAAAAGTCTAATTTAAATTCGCTAGATACTTATAAAAATCAACAAATAATAAGTAAATATACAGAAAGTTTAACCATAGACAAAGTATTAATAAGTTTAATGAAAGATAATAAAAAGGAAGAAGCAATACAAATAATAAAAAGATGGAAACAAGAATTATTAGATAAGTTAGAAAAATCAACTGAACAAAAAAATGTATTTGATAAATATAAAATAGCTTATGATAATTGCAATATACAAGATATGACTTGGATACAAGATGGCTTATGGGATTTAATCTTCCAAAATTGTTTTTATATTAATAAGGAATTTTATTTTTATGATCAAGAATGGAAAGAAAAAAATATTCCTATCGAATTTATTTTTTATAGAGCAATAAAATATTTTGATAGGATTAAAAAATATATTGCAGATAAAGAGTTATATGAAATAATGGGGATAAAAAAAGATCATATAACCTTATTTGATGAATTAGATAATAAATTACAAGAAGAAATAAGAGATGAGACTATTTGGAAATTAAATACTCAAGGAAAAACTTTGTTAGAATTAAAAAGAGAAAAATTAACTATGCAACATAATATTAATTTATTAAATATAGAGCTCAATGATAAAAATAAAAGTATAGCTGAAAAAGATAAAGCGATTCAAGACTTAAAAAAGCAAATACAAGAAATATGTGAATCAAAGTCTTGGAAAATAACACAACCTTTAAGAAATTTTGGAAAATTAGGAAGTAAAAGCTAAATAAGTAGAAATTAATTAACTAGAGAAGGGAAGAAGAAAATGAGCGTTAGATTAAGAGATAAACTTTTTCCAGAAGGTGGAAAAACACGAATAATTTTAAGAAGAATAAACTTATTTATACATGGATTTAGTCCTAAAAATATAAAGAAGTTTATTAAGTCAATAAAAAATAATGGGTGGAAAAAGACCTTTAAAACCTTAACAAACAAGGTAAGAAATGGAACAGCTATTACACCATATCAAGTGTGGATGCAATTTAATGATCCAACTGAAGAAGAACTTGAACAACAACGTAAAACAAAATTTAAGTTATCTCCTAAAATTAGTATATTAGTTCCAATGTATAATACACCTATAAATTTTTTTGAGGAATTAGTACAATACTTAATTGATCAAACCTATTCTAATTGGGAACTTTGCTTAGAGGACGGTAGTCCAGAGAAAAATAAAGAAATAGAAGAAATTAGTAAAAGAGATGAAAGAATTAAATACAATTATACAGGAAAAAATTTAGGAATTGCTGGAAATACAAATGAAGCTCTAAAAAATGCAACAGGTGATTATATTGCACTTTTAGATCATGATGATTTATTACCTGTAAATTGCTTATATGAAGTAGTTAAAGCAATTAATGAAGAGCCTACAATTGAGTTTATTTATACAGATGAAGACAAAATAACAACCCTAGATAAACCAAGATTTGATCCACACTTTAAACCAGATTTTGCAATTGATACTTTAAGGTCAAATAACTATATTTGTCATTTTAGTGTATTTAGAAAAGATTTAATGGAAAAATTAGGAGGAGAAAGAAGTAAATACGATGGTGCACAAGATTATGATATAATTATTAGAATGGCAGAAATTGCAAAAAATATAAAACATATACCAAAAGTATTGTATCATTGGAGAGTTCATAAATTATCTACTGCACAAGCAGGAGGAAATGCAAAACCATATGCCTTTGAAGCAGGAATAACAGTATTACAAGATCACTTAAAAAGAGTTGGGCTAGAAGGAGAAGTATCACACGGCGTAACTCTTGGTACTTATAAGATAGACTATAAAGTTAAAGGAAATCCTAAAGTTACTATCTTAATTCCTAATTATAATGAAGCAAAAACCTTAAAAACTTGTGTAGATTCAGTTTTGAAATTGACAACTTATCAAAATTATGAAATTGTAATTATTGAAAACAATAGTACAGAAAAATCAATATTTGATTATTATAAAGAAGTAGAAAAACAAGATAAGGTTAAAGTTATATATTATCCAGAAAAAGGATATAATTATGCTAGAATAATTAATTTTGGAGTTAAAAATACAGATGGAGAATATATTGTGCAGTTAAATAATGATACAGAATTAATAACTCCAGATTGGTTAGAAAAAATGTTAGGTATGGCTCAAAGAGAAGATGTAGGAGCAGTTGGAGTAAAAATGTATTACCCAGATGAAACAATACAACATGCTGGTGCAATAATTGGTGTATATGGTGTTGCAGGACATGTATTTAAAGGTTTGTATAAAACCGCACATGGCTATTTTGCAAGAGAAAGTCATATTCAAAACTTAAGTGCTGTTACTGCTGCTTGTATGATGGCAAAAAGATCTGTTTATGAAGAAGTTGATTATATGAATGAAGATTTTGCAGTTGCATTTAATGATATTGACTTTTGTTTAAAAATAATTAAAGCTGGTAAATTGATTATATATAATCCATTTGTAGAATTGATACATTATGAATCAAAATCAAGAGGTGCTGAGGATACTCCAGAAAAACAAAAGAGATTTCAGGGGGAAATTGATTTGTTCTATGAAAAGTGGGGAGATTACAAAAAAATGGGCGACCCATATTATAATATAAATTTAAAATTAGACTCAGATCAATATGATATAAAACAAGAAAAGGTAAATTGCCACTAGGGACGGAGAATTTTGGCAATTATTGCTAGTGGAGATGGAAAATTTACAAAATCTATCCATAGTTGTATACAAAAGATTCCATTAAATGATGTTATAAATTAAAAATATAGTATTAAAGAGAGTGTTATGAATAAACCCAATAATAGGAATTGTAAATAAAAATATATAAGATGCTGAAGGAAGAAATTCTTTTTTGAAAATGCAAATATATGAAAAAAGTAATAATTATATTTTTAAAGTATTTATAGGGAGATATAGTAAATGAATATAAAGAGTGTTAGTAAAAAAATATGTATTAAACAATTAAGTGATTTTGAGAGTATAGATTATGATAAATTAATGTATCCTGTAATAAGGTATGGAGAAGAAAAGTTAGAAAATAATATGTATGATGATTGGGATGAATATAAACATACAAGAAAAATGATAAATGATTTACAACAGAAATTAAAAGAAAAACAGGATTTAAAAATTGATATATATTATCTTGAAGAAGATAATTTAGTAATGGGAATTTGCTTTATTATAAATGGAAAAAATTATATGGAAAGTTTATTAGAAAAAATTAAAAATTATTCTTATAAAACAATAGATAATTCTGTACAACTAACTTGTTTTCACATTTTGAAGGAATATAGAGGAATCGGAACAAAATGGCTTAAAAATATTATATTTCCAGACTTAATTAAAAATAATGTGAAAGAAGTATATGTTAAATCAAGTCATAATAAAGCTTTAAACTTTTATAAAAAATTAGGACAACAAGTAGGTCAATATGTTGGTATTAGTGACAATGAATTGTATCAAAGACTAGGATATATATATAGAATAAATATAAGTAATCAGATTATAGATAATATTGATTAGGTATAATTTTTCTAATTGAATTGAAGAAGGAGTAAAAAGGTTAAATTGATATATTTTAAAATAAAAGTTTCCTAGTATAAAAAGTACAAAATTTTAAGACCTTTTAGAATTTTTGAAGGATTATCTTAAAGTAGCTCAAAAATAAATAACAATAACCTTTCTTGTACTACTTTGAAATAAATAATAAAAATTGTCAAAAATCTCCGTCCCCAGTGGCACGAAAGGAACTTTAATAATGAAAGAAAAATTGAAACAAATTTTAAATAATAAGTTTATAAGAATATTAATATTATTAATACTTCCAATAATAATAGAGGTATTAATTTTTAACAAAATAGAGATTAATAAAGCTACAATAATAAGAATTGGAACAATATATTCAATATATGGATTAGGTATTCTATATTTTATTTTAAATAAATATAGTTCTATAATAAAAAAGATAACAGAGAATATAATAAAATTTAGATATCCAATAGCCTTAATAATATTGGTAATCTTGGTTATTTTTAAAATAAATTTTTCTTCCTTAGATATGTGGTGTGCTTTCCTAGGAGAGCCTGAAGCAAGAAGTACAATATTAGGGAGAGAAAGGTCTATACGTTCAGATGAATGGCTTGTAACCTCAATGATAAATTTAGGACAAGCTCAAAAGGAAGAAGGACTAAATATATATAATGAAAATATTGCTGGTGGGAATTGTAATATGATTATGACAGCAGCACCAGTATGGGATATTACATCAATTGCAAAACCTTTTAACTGGGGATATTTACTATTTGGAACAGACTATGGTTTTTCCTTTTGGTGGTGCTTAAAGATTGTAGCACTAGTAATGGTATCTTTAGAGTTAATATTAAAATTAAGTAAAAAAGATAAAATTTTATCAATAGCTGGTGCAATAATATTAGCTTTAGCACCAACAATGATGTGGTGGTTAAGTACAGCAGTAGTAGAGGGATATATTTTAGGTTTGGCGGTTGTTGTTCTTTTTGGATATTACATGGAAAATTTAGAATGGAAATTATGGAAAAAATTATTAATAGCCTTAGGTATGATAATTACGATTCCAGGATTTGCCTTTACTCTTTATCCAGCCTTCCAAGTACCTTTTGCATTTTTAATGGCTATATTTATGATAAATGATTTTGTTAAACATAGAAAAGAGATTAAAAAAACAGATTATTTAATAATGGGTGGAACAATTGTAGTTATTTTAGGATTAATAGCAAGATTTATATTAGTTTCGTGGCAAGATATAAAAGTAATGATGGGAACAGTATATCCAGGAAGTAGATTTGAAACAGGAGGAGATTATACTGTTAATAAATTTATTTCATATTTTATATGTTTGTTTATGCCATATTCAGATAAAATAGTAAATCCATGTGAACCAGCTTCTTATATATTTCCATTTATAGGTCTTGCTATATTAATAATTGCATATATTAAAAATTATAAAAAAGATAAAGATGCAAATAAAGGATTATTGCTTGCACTTATTATTTTATATGCATTTTTCTTGCTTTGGGAATTTGT
The DNA here is from genome assembly GCA_947245515.1 of uncultured Clostridium sp. Lineage (GTDB taxonomy): Bacteria > Bacillota > Clostridia > TANB77 > CAG-508 > CAG-269. The sequence goes on from CAMXQV010000016.1 coordinate 18,179, forward strand.
AGGAGTAGGTAAAATAATAGCAAAAGTAACTTTTATGTATTTTTCTACTACAAAAAGGACAAATTTAATTACAGGCTTAATTGGAACCATTTTATCAATAATGTTACTTAAAAAGTTTGAAAAAAAATCGCCTTTAACCAATAATCAAGCATTAATAACCTCTGTTATAGTTTCAGTATTATCAATAACTTTAGCAAAATCTTCACAATATTCAGAAGTTTTTACGCCAATAAAATTAGAGATATTAGCTATAATGATGTATTTAATAACTTACTTCTTAATAACAGGGAATAAAAAAGCTTGGTGTTATACAATGTGTATAATAGCAATTATAGCTGGAATTGCAGTTAATCCAATAGTATCAGGGACAAAAGTAATCTATCAAACAGAAATATCAAAAGAAATTAGAAAAATAAAAAAAGAAGAAAAAGATGCAATATGGTTGGGAAGACATAACTTAAATGGCCAATATCTAATAGCAAATGGAGTAAAATGTATAAGTGGTGTAAATACTTATCCAAATTTTGATTGGCTAAAAATAGTAGATCCAGAAGGAAAATATAATGAAGTGTATAATCGTTTTGCACATATAAATATAATTTTAAGTGATAAAACAGAATTTAGGTTACTTGGACAAGATATATATGAGGCAGAACTTACTTATAAAAATTTAAAAGATTTAAATGTAAAATATTATTTTACTAATACTGAATTAACAGAAGAAATTAAAAAAGAATTTAATATATCAGACAAATATATTGTGAAAGAAAAAAATCAATTTATTTATGAAATTAATTAATGATGATTTTGGGGACGGAGGAAAAAATCATCGTTATAGAATATGACCTTTGCTTAAAATTTAAATATTATTTTATTTTGATTTTTATTAATTTAAAATAGCGCGAGAAGGGTTATAATTCTTTATTTTTGAGTGACTCCGGGGTAACCGTTCAAAAATTCTTAGAAAAGTTTTGAAAAACTTTTTTATAGAATTTTTAGAATGGGGCAACGAAAATAATAAATAATTATAACCCTTTGGGAGCGAGTAGATATTTAAAATAAAAATAAAATAATATTTAAATCTAAGCAATTGTAATATTAAAAAGGAGCAATTATGAGCAAAAAAGTATTAATTATTGTACCAGCCTATAATGAAGCATTAAATATTGAAAAGACCATTAAAGATTTAACAAGTCAAACAAATTATGACTATTTAATTATTAATGATTGTTCAAAAGATAATACAAAAGAAATCTGTGAAAAGAATAATTTTAACATATTATCCTTACCAATCAATTATGGTCTAACAAGTGGGATACAAGTTGGCATGAAATATGCATATCAAAACAAATATGAAATAGTAATTCAATTTGATGGAGATGGACAACATCAAGCTAAATTTTTAAAGGATTTAGTAAAAGAAATTGAAGACGAAACTTGTAATATTGCAATAGGATCAAGATTTGTTACCAAAAAGAAGCCTATAAGTATGAGGATGTTTGGAAGTATTTTGTTAACCTTAGCTATAAAAATTACTACTGGTAAAACTATAAAAGATCCTACTTCAGGAATGAGAGCCTATGATAAAAAAGCTATTGAGCAATTTGTAAATAATAGTGGATTAACTCCAGAACCAGATACTTTAGTATATATGTTAAAAAAGAAAATGAAAATAAAAGAAGTCCAAGTTGAAATGAAAGAAAGAGAATTTGGTGAAAGCTATTTAAAACCAATAAAATCAGCACAATACATGATTAATATGTTTTTTTCAATATTATTTATACGAGCAATTGCAAGAAAAAGCAAATAAAAATGGAGAATAAAATGGAGAAAATAAAAAATTGGTATAAAAAAATATTTAATGGTAACTTATTAATAGCTATTCTGTTAATGTTTATTTTTATTATATCTATACTAATCAGTATGAAAACAGGATTAAGTAAGCATCCAGATGAAAGTATCCATTATAAGGCAGTTGAATATTATCAAACTTATAATTTGCCACCTAAATTTATAGATAAAAAAATAGAAAATACATATTCAGTACATGGAGAATCAAGATTAACACGGCTTAGATATATATTATTTTTTAGTGGGAAAGTATAGTAATATTATAAATATTATTTCTAAAGAAAATGTTGTATTTAATATGAGAACCTTTAACTTAATTTTATTAGGAATTTTATTTATTATTGCTTTTAAATTATATAAAGAGGATAGTTTATTATTTTTACCACTTTTATTCTGCTCACAAGTATGGTATATTTTTTGTTATATAAATAATGATGCTTGGGCAATATTCTTAAACTTTATTTTAGTTTATCAGTTGTTTTACAAAAAAAGTATATATAATAAATGGATAGAAACCTCAAAAAATGCAATAGTACCAATAGTTTTAGGAACATTACTCTGTTTATTATTTATATGTAAGGAAAATTTTACTATAGCTACAGGTATTATATTTATTACATATTTTGTTTTAAATAGAAAAGAAATATTTAAAAAAGATAATATAAAGAAAATTTCTATAGTTTTATTGTTTGGAATAATCTTATTTTTAGGTAGAATTGTTTTAGATATTAGTATTAATAATTTTGATAGATTTAATATGGAGGAAATAAGAATATCAAAAGCGACAGAACAATTTAGACCACCCTATAATGAAAACACCTATGGTTCTTTTAAGTTTAAAGATAGAGGATACCCACTATCAAAGGTTTTATTTGATAAAGATTTTTATAAAATATCAATAGAATCGTTTATTGGATTATATGGTCGTTTAAATGTGTATTTACCAAATAATTTATATATTTTTTTAGAAATATTAATTTTATCAATATTAATATATTTATTATTTAGAATTAACAAATCAGAAGAAAAAATAGATATAATAGCAACAAGAAGTGCTACAATTATAGGAATAATATTTCTATTTATACTAAGTATATATCGTTCCTATACTTATGATTATCAACCTCAGGGAAGATATTTATTACCAATTTTACCAATCTTAAGTCTTTTAATGATTGATAAAAAAGAAGATGAAATAACTAAAATTATTTTTATAATTTTATCAATAATATTAATAACTTCTTATTACCTATTTGGATATCAAAAAATAATATAAAAGGGAGGAAGAAAAATGACTTTAACCTTAAGAATAGTATTAATAATAAGTTCAATAATATCCTTTTTACTATGTATAAAAAAAATAAAGCAAGCAAAGTTAAAAGTAGAAAATTCAGTAATATGGATGATTGGAAGTATAGTATTAATAATAATGAGTGTTTTTTCAAAGGCAGTGGAATGGATATCAAACAAGTTAGGCTTTATGGCACCAGTAAATTTTGTATTTTTAATAATTATAGGATTTTTATTAATACAAACTTTTGTGGATAATATTAGAATATCATCACTAAACGAAAAAATTAAAGATTTAAATCATTACATAGCTTTAAAAGAAAAAAAGAATTAGAGATATTAAAAAAATGCAGCTTAATAGATAGTAAAGTGCTTAATATAATATCTGGGAAAGGATATAAGAAAAAATGAGTAAATATAAATTGTCAATTGTAGTAGCAGTATATAACTTAGAAAAATATTTACCAAGATGTTTAGATGCCCTAGTAAATCAAACTTTACAAGAAATAGAAATACTATGTGTTGATGATGGTTCAACAGATTCTGCACCACAAATAATAGATGAATACGAAAAGAAATATCCAAATAAAGTAAAAGCCTATCATAAACCAAATGGGGGAGAATTTACAACAAGAAATTATGGACTAGAAAGAGCAAGTGGAGAATATGTCACTTTTGTTGATACAGATGATTATGTTGAACCAAATTGGGCAGAAAAGTTATATAATGCTGCAAAGCAAAATAATGCAGATATGGCAGTTTGTGGCTTTGAAAGAATAGATTTAGATACAGGAAAAGTAGTATCTACAAACATGACTAATTTTGGAAATTGTGTAAAAGAAATTGATAATAAAGATGATTTTATGTTATTTATAAATCCAGCACCATGGAATAAAATTTATAAGCTAGATAAAATAAAAGACTTAAGATTTCTCAACTTTAGAGGCTTCAATGATATGATTTTTTTAACAAGTAGTTATACAAAAATAAATAAAATAGCTTTTGTTCCAGATGTGTTATATCATTATTTTTTGAGATATGATTCACAAATACATAGTGTAAATCGTCAAGATGTTGACAATTTTAAAAAGTATCTACTACAGTTAAAAGAGTTATATATTAAAGAAGAAAAATATGAAGAAATGAAATATATATTAGATTTAATGGCCTTTATACACTTAGGAACTTCTGTTATGTATAGAGCATCTTATGATAAAACTATAAATATAAAAGAAATGCTAAAAGAAACTATTAAATATTTAGACGAAAATTTTTCAAGTTGGAGAAAGTCACCTTATTTAAAATTAAGATATTCATTAAAAAGAGGTTTTACACATACTGGCTTATGGGGAATTTCAAAATTATATAAATGGCATATGCCAGGGGTGTATATTACACTTTATCGTTTTATGATAGACAAATTAAAAATAGATATAAAATGGTAAAAGGAGGAAGCAATAAGATTAAAAATGGAAGATAAAAAGGTTGCAGTAGTTTTATCTACATATAATGGAGAAAAATACATAAAAAATCAGCTTGATAGTATATTAAACCAGACATACAAAAATATAGAAATTTATGTTAGAGATGATGGGTCAAAAGATAATACAGTAGAAATTTTAAAAGAATATGAAAATAGAGGAGAGATAAAGTTATATCCTAAAGAAAATGTAGGTTTTATTAAAAGCTTTTTTGATTGTTTATCTTTTTGTGAGGATGCAGATTATTATGCTTTTTGTGATCAAGATGATGAATGGTTTGAAGATAAAATAGAAAGAGCAGTAAAAAAATTAAAGGAAAAAAATCAGAAAATTCCATTATTATATTTTGCTGATTATGATTTTTATGATGATAACATGCAATTTATTGCTTCTTCTAAATCTCATAAATATGGTCCATCTTTTCGAAATGCAATAGTAGATTGTATTACCTTAGGAATTAATACAGTAATAAATAAAACAACAAGAGATTTAATGGTCAATTCTGGTATACAAAAGAGTTGTGGACATGATTGGACAGCTTATATGATTTGTAGTTCTATGGGAGAGGTTATTTATGATAAAGTTTCAACCTTAAAATATAGAAGAACAGGGCAAAATGTTAGTCCAGGAGGAAAGGGCTTCTTGGCTTTTCAAATTTGGAGAATTAAGAAATTCTTTATAAATGATTATTTTTCAAAGGTTAGAGAAGAGTTAATCGAATTTGAAGAATTATTTAGTAACAAGTTATCTGAAGAAGACAAAAAGCTTCTTAGTATGTTTACTAATAAGAGATATAGCTTTGTAAATTCAATAAAGAAGTTTTTTTATCCTAAAAGATTTAGACAAAAGACTATTGATGAATTAATGTTAAGATTTATTTTTTTAATTGGAAAACTTTAAAAAGTTTTTATCTATTAAAGAGAGGGTTATTATTCAGCCGTAATAAAATCTTTATCTTTAAAATTAATTTTAAGAGATTTTTAAAAATCTTTAGATATTACTTTATTATGAAAATATTGCAATATTGAACTAAGGCTAACTAGCAATAAAAAGAGAAGAAAGGTTAGCATTTGATCTTGAAAAATTTTGATTGTTATATAATCTAGATGCACTATATATCTTCCATAGATTTAAAGTTTAATTTGTTTAGCCAAATATCAATTTTTTTCAAACTGAATTTGTAGTTTTAGGAAGGAATAATATTAAAAATGGTAAAAAAATCAGAATTTATATGGAATAGCATAGCAAGTTTAGTAGCATCAATGTTAAATGCAGTATTACTATTATTTTGTACAAGAATAAATGGAACAGATATAGCAGGGATGTTTTCAATAGCGTTTGCAACCTCAGTTATACTTAATGCTATAGGAGATTATGGAATTAGAATATATCAAGTTACAGATAGTGAGAGAAAGTATAAATTTGGAGAATATGTAGCCTTAAGAATAGTAGTTGTATTAATTATGTTAGCTATTGGAATTGCATTTGTATTTATTAGTGGATATGATACAATAAAACTATTAGTAACAATTTTATTAATATTATTTAGAATAATTGATAACCTTAGTGAAACCTATCAAGGAGAATTTCAAGTTAAGGGAAGATTAGATTTAGGAGCAAAATCAGTTGTAATTAGAAATGGAATATCAATTATAATGTTCTTAATATCAGATATAATTACTAAAAATATTATAATTTCTTGTACAGTAATGTTTTTAACAAATTTATTAATATTTTTATTATTTGATATAAAAGTAGTAAAAAAATATAACTCAGATAAAGTGATTTTTACAAAAGAAGTAATAGTATCAATGTTAAAAGAATGTTTCCCAGTATTTTTATCAACCATATTAAGTTTATATATAACAAATGCAGTAAAATATGCAATAGACCAAGTAAGTACCTATGAAATGCAAACTTTTTATAATATTATATATTTGCCAACCTTTACAATAAATCTAGCAAGTATATTTATTATAAAGCCAATGTTAAAAGTATTAGGTGATATATGGAAAGAAAAAAAATACAAAGAAATGGTCAAAATTATGATAAAAGTATCAGGAATTATACTAGTTGTAACCATGTTAGTTGAAATAGTATGTTTTATGTTTGGAACACAAATTTTGGGATTGATTTATGGAGTAGAATTAAATCAATATAAAATAGACTTATGTTTGCTTGTATTATCTGGAGGAATATATGCTCTAACAGTTTTACTATTGTATATATTAACAACCATGAGAAATCAAAAGAATGCAACAATAGCTTATCTTTTAACATCTGTGTTCGCTTTAATAATTCCTAGAATTTTAGTAGAAAGATATAATATGTTTGGTGCAACTTTGTCTAATTTATTTATAACATTTATATTATTTGTTTTATTAGTAATTCCAGTATGGACAAAATTGAATGTCATTGGCTGCCATCGGGGACGGAGAAATTTGACAATAACTGAAAAAACAATTATTGCCAAAATTCTCCGTCCCCAATGACACAAAAGGAGAAGAAAAGAAATGATAAAGAAAAAGTTATCTAAAATGATTTTTATATTTTTATTAATGGCTATATTTATTATAAGTGTATTAATTAGTTGTAAGACAAAACTAGATTCGCATCCTGACGAAAAAGTACATTATGAAGCAGTTAAATATTATCAAAAACATATTATGCCACCAAAATTTACAGATGACGAGATTAAGGCTTCTTTTTCTGTGCATGGAGAAAGCAGATTGACAGAATTAGATAGTTATTATTTTTTGGTTGGTAAATTTACAAGTTTATTTAATAATATTATTAATAATGATATTGTTAAAGTATTAATAGCAAGATCTTTTAACTTAATTTTATTAGCAATAATTTTAGTTTATTGCTATAAATTATATAAAAAAGAAAGTTATTTATTTATACCTTTTTTGCTAACTTCACAAGTTTGGTACATATTTTCATATATAAATAATGATGCATGGGCAGTTTTTTTGAATTTAATTTTTATATATCAATTATTTTATAAGGATAGTGGGTTTAATAACTATTTAAATATGGATATTTCTAAAGAACCGAAGAAAATGTCTATAGTAGGAAAAGCAATATTATTGGGACTATTATTTTATTTCCTATTAATAGCAAAAGTTAATTATTTAATTGCTACTGGTATAAGTGCAATTTTATATTTGATTATTAATAATAAAACAGTTTTTAAAAAGGAAAAGCTTATTAAAATAGGTATAGTTTTATTAATAGGATTTTTAGCTTTAGGTATTAGATTAGGAATTGATTATGGAATAAATCGTTTAGATAGAATAAAAAATATGGAACAAGTTAGAGTGTTAAGAGCTGATGAAGAGTTTATTGCTCCATATCCAGCTGGAAGGACAAATGGAACTGCAAATGGCAATTTCAGGTGGAGTGAAAGAGGAAAGCCAATTGGAAATGTTATAAAAAATAAAGAGTTTTACCAAAAGACTGCTTTTTCTTTTATTGGTGTTTATGGTTATATGAATAAATATGCAACACATATTTTTTATTACTTAATACTTGGAGGTTATTTAATTTTAATTGTATATTTAATTGTTAATAATGTCCAAAAAAGAAAGAGAGAAGATGATTTTAATAGAGGTAGAGTTATACCTTTAATTTTAGTGCTTTTAGCTGGAATTTTAACTTTAGGATTAAATATATATAGGTGTTATACTTATGATTTCCAACCACAGGGTAGATATTTATTTCCAATAATACCTTAATGTATAATCAAAAGAAGAATAAAGTTATAAAGATATTTGTATTTATTATGATTAGTATTTTAGTTATAATGTATGTTTTGTTTGGAGCTTGTAAATTGATTTCATAAAAAGATATATATTAAGGGTTTAAATAGTTAATATTAATTATGAACTTTTTTGTAGTGTAAAATAATTCTCTTACAATATTTGTAAATTGATTAAATTGAATACATTTTTTACTAGAAATGTTGTCAAAATTTATCTAAAACAGAAAAAATTTTATATCTAATTTTTTATAAAAATACTATATTGGTAAAGAATATAAGAGAATTATTTTACCCTAACTTTTTTGAGAAGGGAATTGTAAAAGAATGGAGAAAATTAAAGAGTTATATTCTAAAAATAAAGAGCTTGTAAATTATGTTATATTTGGTGGTTTAACTACTTTAGTTAATTTTATCTGCTATTTTATTTCTACAAAGTTATTTAGTGTTGATGAAGTTATAAGTAATGGTATTGCTTGGTTTGTATCTGTGCTATTTGCATATATAACTAATAAAATATTTGTATTTGAAAGTGAAAAGTCTGGTTTTAAAGAGATTGCAATTGAGATGACTACCTTTTTCTTATCAAGAGTTTTTTCTGGAATTTGTTGTGATGTAGGAACTTTTGCCTTGATGGTTAAAGTTTTTAATATTAATGATGTTATTGCTAAAATTGTGACTCAAATAATGGTTATTGTTATGAATTATGTATTGAGTAAATTAGTTATATTTAGGAAGAAAAAGTAAATAGTTTTGTTTGTTTTAATACTTATATGCACAAATATATTGTAATGCAATCGCTTAAAATTTTAATTATTTATTTGCTTATATTTAATTAAGAATAGCGTGAGAAGGATTATAATTATTTATTTTTGAGAATGGGGCAACGAAAACAATAAATAATTATAATCCTTTGGGAGCGAGTAGATTTTATAAATACAAATAAATAATTAAAATTTTAAGCGATTGCCTTAAATATATTGAAAAACTTCCTAATTGGTATTATACTAGATATAGTTATTTTGAAAGATAGAATAAATTATTAAAAAAACTAGAAAAAAACATATTATGAAATGAAGTGAATTTTAAAAAATAAAAGGAAGGAGCAACAATATAATTTTATTGTAGAAAAGAAAATGGAAAAAAATAAAGTATCACTTGTAATACCAATGTACTATGAAGAAAAAGTTGCAAAAGAATGTTATAAAAGAGTAAAAGAAGTTTTAAATAGCTTAGAAAACTATAAACATGAAATTATATTTATTAATGATGGAAGTAAAGACAAAACTATTGAAATTTTACAAGAAATAGCTGAAAAGGATAAAGACGTAAAAATAATATCTTTCTCTAGAAATTTTGGTCATCAGGCAGCAGTAACAGCAGGTCTAAAAGAAGTAACTGGAGATGCAATTGTAATTATTGATGCAGACCTTCAAGATCCACCAGAATTAATACCAGATATGTTACAAAAGTGGGAAGAAGGAAACGAAGTAATATATGGAAAAAGAAAAACTAGAAAAGGTGAATCTGCTTTTAAATTATTAACAGCTAAAATGTTTTATAATACCTTAAATGCCTTGTCAGATGTAGAAATTCCAAAAGATACAGGAGATTTTAGATTAGTTGATAGAAAAGTAGTTGAAACAATAAATAGTTTACCAGAACATAATAAATTTTTAAGAGGCTTATTCAGTTGGGTAGGTTATAAGCAATATGCTTATGAATATGAAAGACAAGAAAGATTTGCAGGAGAGACAAAATATCCGTTAAAGAAAATGCTTAAATTGGCATCTGATGGAATTATCAGTTTTTCAAATAAGCCAATAAAATTGGTTGGGGCTTTAGGAATTATTTCTATAATAATTTCTATTGCAATTTTGATATATGCACTTGTTTCTTTTGCATTTAAGTTAAATAATTTATCTGCTGGATGGACATCTATTATGGTTGCAGTTACTTTTTTTGCTGGTGTACAATTGTTATCTTTATGGGTTATCTCAGAATATATTGGCAGAATTTATGATGAGTCAAAAGGCAGACCACAATATGTTATAGATAAAAAAATTAATATTGAGAAATAAGACTTTGTGCCATTGGGGACGGAGAATTTTGGCAATAATTTTTTTATTTATAATATCAAAAATAAAAAAATTATTGCCAAAATTCTCCGTCCCCAATGGCATTCTCCGTCCCTAATGACATTTCCAATAATTAGTTAACGAAAATATATTGACAGAAAATGTATAAGAAGATAAAATAAAAGGTGAATTAAGAAAATTATGATAGGAGAGATAGTAATGAAAAGAAGCAAATTCATATCAAGTATTATACTAATGATATTATTATTTAATATATTTTCGGTTATTATTTTTAGTAGTAATGCAAGTAGTGTAAGTACTAAAAACAATACAAGAAATGAAACAACTACAAATTCTGTTGAAAATACAGATATACAAAAGGCTACAAAAGATAAAACAGCTAATAACATAATTAATAATATAAAAAATGATACAAACAGCAATAAGACCAATAATACTAGCAATACAAATACTTTATCTAATACTGTAAATAATACAAAAGACAATACAATATCTAATAAAAATAACACAGTATCAAACCAAATAAACACAGATAAGAACAACAACAATACTACAGATAAAGCTACAAATAAGACTAATACAACAAATACAAATTCACAAAATAAAGTTAATACAATAAATACAACAAATAATTCAACTAAAAGCAATATAGAATTAGAAAATAAAGATAATGAGCCAGTAGCAACTAGTTTAAAAGAAACAACTACTATAGGTGTAAAATATAGAACTCATGTACAAAATATTGGTTGGAAAAGTTATGTAGAAAATGGTGCTACTTCAGGACAAACTAGTAGTGGAAATAGAATTGAAGCTTTAAATATAAGTTTAGTTAATGCACCTGCAAATGCAAAAATTGAATATCAATCACATGTTCAAAATGTTGGTTGGCAAGCATGGAAAGCAAATGGAGCTTTGTCAGGGACAGAAGGACAATCAAAAAGAATTGAAGCTATTAGAATTCGTTTAGTGAATTTACCAGGATATAGTGTAGAATATAGAGCTTACATACAAGGAAGAGGATGGCAAAAATGGAAAAAGAATGGTGAAATAGCTGGAACAACAGGAGAAAATTGTAGAATTGAAGGAATTCAAGTAAAAATAACTAAATCAGCAGATGTATTAAAAGAAGCAGAATTATTATATCAATCACATGTACAAGGTATAGGTTGGCAAGATATAGTTAATGAATGGAATTTATCTGGAACAACTGGACAATCTAGAAGTATTGAAGGTATAAAAATAAGCCTAAATGAAGCAAATACAAATAGCAAAATTACTTATCAAGCACATGTAGAAAGTATAGGTTGGCAAGGTTGGAGAGCTAATGGACAACTTGCAGGTACTGAAGGTAAATCAAAAAAAATAGAAGCTATAAGAATAAAAGTAGAAAATTTATCAGGATATAGTGTAGAATACAGAGCTCATGTACAAGGCTATGGATGGCAAAAATGGAAAAAGAATGGAGAAGTAGCTGGAACAACAGGTCAATGTAAAGGAATAGAAGGTATTCAAATTAGAATTATTCCAACAGGAGAAGAGAAAGTTGAACCAGAAGTAATATATCAATCACATGTACAAGATATTGGTTGGCAACAAATTGTACCAGAGGGGATTTTATCTGGAACAACAGGTTTATCTAAAAGAGTAGAAGCTTTAAAAATACAATTAGAAGATGTGCCAAAAACTGCAAAAATATTATATAGAACACATGTACAAGATGTTGGTTGGCAGGGATGGTCAGCTGATGGGCAATTAGCTGGAACACAAGGTAAATGTAAAAGAATTGAAGCACTTCAAATTAAATTACAAGGCTTAGATAGCTATACAGTAGAATATAAAGTACATATCCAAGATTATGGTTGGAGTCAATGGTATATAGATGGAGAAACTGCTGGAACTGTTGGAAAATGTAAGAGAATTGAAGGAATAAAAATAAGAATAGTTCCAAAATATAAAAGACAATATAAGGGAATAGATGTTAGTGAATGGAACAAAGATATTAATTGGAAAAAAGTTAAAGCGTCAGGTGTTGACTTTGCAATAGTTAGAATAGGTTACCGTGGTTATAGAACAGGAAAGATTGTTCAAGATGCAAAATTTCTTGATAATATAAAAGGAGCTAAAGCTGCTGGAATTAAAGTAGGTGTATACTTCTTTTCACAAGCAATTAATCTTGCAGAAGGACAAGAAGAAGCAAATTGGTCAATTAATACTTTAAAAGCCAATAATATTTCAATTGATTATCCAATTATAATTGATACAGAAGATTCAGGAGCAAGGGGTAATGGTTCAGAACCTGGTAGAGCTGATTTATTAGACAAAAAGACTAGAACAAATGCAATAGTAGGTTTTTGTAATCAAGTTTCTTTAAAAGGATATATACCAATGGTGTATGCTAGTAGAGAATGGTATTATAATAACTTAGAATTTTCACGAATTTCACAATATCAAATTTGGTTAGCACATTATACAGGAAGTACATCAAAGCCAACAAATTTTAAATATAATTATGATATGTGGCAATATACAAGTTCTGGAACTGTATCTGGAATTAATGGAAGAGTAGATATGAATGTAGGATATAGAAGATATTAGAAAGGAAGAAATTTTTATGAAGGAAAGAAAGATTTTAGCAATTGGAATTATATTTATTCTATTGTTAAAGGTAGCAACTACAACAGTATTTTCGATTTCTAATATTATAAATAATAATCAAGGAGTGGATGAAGTCCACTCCTTGGAAAAACAAGAAAATTTATACAACAGTTTAAAAGAAAATACTGTTGGTAATATAATAAATCAAGATGAAAAAATAGACAATATGAAAGAAAACGATAAAATAGATAAGGAAACAATTAATAATATAGAAAACAGTCAAATAAATAATTATGGTGAAATTAATAAAACAGAAAATAATCAAATAAATAGTAAAGAAGAAGCAGAGGAAGATATAGAAAAAAATTCATTTGATAGTGAAAAAGAAGATAAAAACCAACAATTACAAGGAATAAAAATTGAAGACGAAATAGAAACTCCTTTATCACAAGATATATCTTTTTCTGCTTATATTAATGTAAATGGATATAAGATAGAAACCTATTTATCAAAAGGAATTTATTATTTATTTTTACCTAAAATAGTTGATATAAAAGCCTTAGAAATTATGTATCAATATGGAACAGATATAAAACAAATATCTTCAGGAACAATTGATATAGCTAACAAAAAAATAATAAATGACTTTTCATTAAATGACACCTTAAAAATAACAACTAGTGATAATAAAAATTATACAATTAAAGTAATGCAATCAGACTTACCTAGTTTATGTATCAATTTAAAAAATGATGTATCACTTAAAACTGTGCATGCAGGAACTAAAGATGTAAAATATCCAGCAACGATGCAAATAGTTGGAGCTAAGGATGATAGTTATAATATTTTAGATGATACTATTGAATTTAAAGGAAGAGGAAATAGCACATGGAAGATGGACAAAAGAGGCTATCAAATAAAGTTAAATAAAAAGCAAAATTTACTAGGAATTGGAAATGGGAAGTCTAAAAAATGGGTTTTAATAGCAAATCAAGCAGACAGAACCTTGTTAAGAAATAAAATTGCATATGATTTAGGTATTGAAGCGAGTTTAACTAATATTCCAAATTCTACTTTTATAGATTTATATGTAAATGGAGAATTTATAGGAAACTATTTATTATGTGACAAAGTTGAAAGTGGTTCAAGTAGAGTAGATTTAAAAGATGAAAAGAGTGTATTAGTAGAAATCGATAATGAATATGGAAAACAAGAGGATTTTTATTTTACAACACAAAAATCGCAAACTACTTTTGCTCTAAAAAGCTCATATGCAGATGATAAGGATTTAGGAGACGAAGCACAAAAGGTAGCCTTAGAGAGTTTTGAAAGTTCAATTAACAAATTTGAAACCTTACTTAGTACCAAAGCATCTTGGGAGGAGATAAAAAAGGTAATAGATGTAGAGTCTTTTGCAAAATTGTATTTGGTTATGGAATTAACAGAGGATCCAGATGGCTTTTATTCAAGTACCTTTTTTTATAAAGATGGTGATAAGGATTTAATACATGCTGGTCCAGTTTGGGACTTTGATGCAGCATTTGGATATTATAAGTCAGCGCACAAAGGCGGAGATGTAAACGCAGATTATATTTTAAATTATAAAACAAATACATGGTATACACAGTTATTTCAATATAATCAATTTGTAGATTTAGTAAATTCTACTTATACAAAGCAATTAAAAACTAAATTTCACAATATAATTAATAAAATTAATAGTAATACAAAAAATATGTCAAAATCAATTAAGATGAATTTTGTTAAGTGGAATAATTTATTAGGAAATACTTGTGAGAATCCTTCAACAACACCAAATGGAAATACCTATGAAGCAGAGTTAAATTACTTAAAAGACTGGATTACCAAAAGAGTTAATTATATGGATAATAGATATAATATAGCAACAGTTCAATATAAGGGACATATACAAGATTATGGTTGGGAAAGCTTTAAAAAAGATGGTGAGACAGTAGGTACAGTTGGAAAATCAAAGAGAATAGAAGCAATAAGGTTGATATTGCCAACAGATAAGCCTAATGTACATATTAAGTATAAAGCTTATGTTCAAGATATAGGTTGGCAGTCTTGGGTACAAGATGGTCAAATTGCTGGAACAGAAGGAAAGTCTAAAAGAATAGAAGGAATTAAAATAAAGTTAGAAGGTTTGCCAAATTATTCTGTTATGTATAGAGTTCATATTCAAAATATAGGATGGCAAGCTTGGAAATATAATGGAGAAGTTGCTGGAACAGAAGGTCAGTGTTTAAGAATAGAGGCAATAGAAGTTAGAGTTGTAAGAACAGATTATTTAGGAGAAGCTAAACCTTCATCTATTTCAAAAATTACTTATTCTTCTCATATTCAAAATATTGGCTGGTCAGGCTGGGGAAAAGATGGAGAAGTTATTGGAACTCAAGATAGAAGTTTTAGATTAGAAGGCATTAAAATTAGTGTGAATAATTCAGTTATTCCTAATACTGATGTTAGCTATAAAGTTCATGTTCAAGATTATGGTTGGCAAACTTGGAGAAGTGATGGAGCTTTTGCTGGTACTGAAGGAGAAGGTAAGAGATTAGAAGGAATTAGAATTAAATTGAGTAATCCTAATTATTCTGTTAGATATAGAACTTATATACAAAATAAAGGTTGGAGTCCTTGGGTAGCTGATGGTGAAGTCGCTGGTACAGAAGGACAAAGCTTAAGATTAGAAGCTATTCAAATTGAACTTGTAGAAAGATAAGATTTTACAGTTCAGTAAATAGCTATTGAGCTAAGCTACCTAAGACCTACAAATCTTGATTTTTTAGTGAGTATTTATTTTATATAAGGGAAGAAAATAT
>CAMXQV010000017.1 GCA_947245515.1 uncultured Clostridium sp.
TTATTGTAGTTCTTTGTAATATTTTTGTAATATGATTAAATTTCCATGAAAAAATAGAAAATTTTATTGTCTAAATATTATTTATATGTTATAATATACTTGTAAAATTAGTATATAAGGAGGCAAAAAAAGGTGAAATTAACAAGACGGAATGACAGATACGAGGTTAAATTTAGAGAAGACATGGTTCTCTCATGTAAGGAAGTGGTAATTCTAGAGAAAATGTCTTATGGCAAAAAAGTTTTGTTGAAAAAACCAGTAAAATTTCTAATAAAAGAAGTAGAAACTTCTTTTCCTAGAGATATACAGCTATTTATAGAAGAACTGTAATAGTATAAATAGTGTTTGCTCAACAAAGGGGGGAGTGTATCCCCCCGATTTATTATATTAAAGAGAAAAAATGAATAATATAAGTTATGTATATAAATAAGTATAAAAAATTGAAAGGAAAAATAAAAAATGAAAAAGATAGAACCAAGAACACTATCAGGATTTATGGAATTATTACCAGAAGAGCAAATCCTATTCAACAAAATGAAAGAAACAATAGAAAACACCTATAAAAAATATGGATTTTTACCCTTAGACACACCAGTAATAGAACTATCAGAAGTCTTACTAGCAAAAGCAGGAGGAGAAACAGAAAAACAAATCTATAGATTCAAAAAAGGAGAAAATGACTTATCTTTAAGATTTGACTTAACAGTACCACTATCAAAATATGTGGCAAAAAATTATGGAAACTTAAGTTTTCCCTTTAGAAGATACCAAATAGGAAAAGTCTATAGAGGAGAAAGAACGCAAAAAGGTAGATTTAGAGAATTTTACCAAGGTGATATAGACATAATTGGAGATGAAGAATTAGATATTGTAAATGATGCAGAACTTCCAAGTGTAATTTATGAAATCTTTAAAGGACTAGGATTTGAAGATTTTACAATTTGTATAAATAACAGAAAGATATTAAATGGACTATTTGAAAGTGTAGGACAAAAACAACAAGCAACAGAAATCTTAAGAATTATAGATAAAATAGAAAAAATAGGGAAAGAATCAGTAATAGAAGAATTAAATAAGCTAGGACTAGATAAACAATCAATTGAAAAAATTATAAACTTTATAGAAATAGAAGGAACAACAGACGAAAAAATAAGCAAACTACAAGCTTTAAAAATAGAAAATGAAAACTTTAATAAAGGTCTAACAGAACTAATACAAGTAGTAAAATATGTTAGAGACTTTGGAATTCCAGAAGACAATTTTAAAGTTGATTTAACAATTGCAAGAGGTTTAGATTATTATACAGGAACAGTTTATGAAACCTTTTTAAATAAATATAGAGAAATAGGAAGTATATGTTCGGGAGGTAGATATGAAAATCTTGCAGAATATTATACAGACAAAAAATTACCTGGTGTTGGAATATCAATTGGTTTAACAAGACTATTTTATAAACTCAAGGAATTAAACCTTATACAAGTTTATAAAAAGTCTATTTCAGATGTAATTATAATACCAATGGTAGAAGATTTACAAGTTCCTATTTCAGTTGCAACAAAGTTAAGAAGTTTAGGAATTAATACAGAGATTTATTTAAATAATAAAAAATTAAAAGCTAAATTTAAATATGCTGATAAATTAAAAATTCCATATTCTATTGTTATAGGTGAAGATGAAATAGTTACTAATACTATTAAAGTAAAAAATATGGAAACAGGAGAAGAATTGAAATTTGATATTGATAATATTGAAGAGATAAAACTAAAACTTAATTTATAATAAGAACTGATTTATAAAATAAATTTGTGTATAATATATTGTATATAATGTAAAGTAAGCATAACTTTACATTATATATAAAAACTTACAGAATTAAAATTTTGTATAAACTACTATAAAATTTAAATTCTGCAAGTTTTTTATTTATAAAGCAAAGTAATTTTATTTCCATTCTTTTTAATAATACTTTCTTCTCTTAAAAACTTTAATTCACGCATCATAGCACTTCTATCAACACTTAAATAATCAGCTAAATCAGTTAAAGAAAAAGGCAATTTAAAAGTTTTGCTTAAATTTCTTGAAGAAAGAAAAGCAAAATAGCCAAGAAGTTTATCTCTAGTAGACCTTTTAGACAAAAGCTCAATACGCATATTTAAATTAGTAACTTTAGCTAGGATCAACTCAGGCAAACTTTCAGACAAAATCTGATGAAATTTACAAGAATTTCTACATTTATGATGAATGTCATCATAAGTATAAAGAAGAACTTCACATTTAGATTTTGCTTCAACTAAAAATTCATTATTAGTAGTAATATTATAAAAAACTTCACCAAAAATATCTCTTTGAGAAAGATGTTCCACAATATTTCTATTTCCATTTAAATCATATCTAACCAAATCCGCATTTCCACTTTTTAAAATACAAAATTGATTTCTTTTAGCTATATATGTAGTAATTACTTCGTTTTTTAAAAACGTTTTTATTTGAACTCTTTTACAAGAATTCTCAAAAGCTTGAATAAAATTTTCTATATCAAAACTAAGATTCATAAATCCCCCTTTAAATACATGTTTGATAGAATTATACAATATAAAAGTTGCAAATGCAACAATATAAGCTTAAAAGCTTTGTAACACAATTGTAATATAACCTTAAAAGTTAGAGACAAGCAAGTTATAAAACTGGAAAAAATTATCTTTTGATTTTTGTTGCTTTTGCAACAGAATAAAAAAAATCTTAATATATAATAAGACCATACAAAACATAAATAGGGGGAAAATAAAATGAAAGTAATCAAAAGAGATGGAAGAGCTGTAGACTACGATAGAGAAAAAATTAAAGTAGCTATAGAAAAAGCAAACAAAGAAGTAAAACCAAAAGAAAGAGCTAATAAAGAAGAAATTAAACAAATAATCTTGTACATTGAAGAACTAGGCAAAAAAAGAATGTTAGTAGAAGATATACAAGACATAATAGAAGAACAATTAATGGAATTACAAAAATATGAACTTGCAAAAAGATATATAGTATATAGATACACAAGAGCACTAGTAAGAAAACAAAACACAACAGATGAATCAATTTTAGGATTAATAAGAAATGAAAACAAAGAATTAGAAGAAGAAAACTCAAATAAAAATATATTATTAGCATCAACACAAAGAGATTACATAGCAGGAGAAGTCTCAAAAGACTTAACAAAAAGATTATTACTCCCAGAAAAAATAGTAAAAGCAAACGAAGAAGGAGTATTACATTTTCACGATTCAGATTACTTTATTCAACCAATATTTAATTGTTGTTTAATAAACATATCAGACATGTTAGACAAGGGAACAGTAATGAATGGAAAAATGATAGAAAGTCCAAAAAGTTTTCAAGTTGCATGTACAGTCACAACACAAATAATAGCAGCAGTAGCAAGCAATCAATATGGAGGACAATCTGTTGACCTAAAACACCTAGGAAAATACTTAAGAAAAAGTTACAATAAATTTAAAGAAACTTTCCAAGAAAAATATGGAAAAAAAGTATCAGCAGATATAATAGAAGATATGGTACAAGAAAGACTAAAAACAGAATTAAAAGCAGGTGTACAAACAATACAATATCAAATAAATACCTTAATGACAACAAATGGACAATCACCTTTTGTAACTTTATTCTTACACTTAGAAAAAGACGATCCTTATATAAAAGAAAATGCAAGGATTATAGAAGAAGTACTAAGACAAAGATATGAAGGTATAAAAAATGAAGCAGGAGTATATGTAACACCAGCCTTTCCTAAACTAGTATATGTATTAGACGAATTTAACAGTCTAAAAGGTGGAGAATATGATTACCTAACAAAATTGGCAGTTAAATGTTCAGCAAAAAGAATGTATCCAGATTACATATCAGCAAAAAAAATGCGTGAAAATTATGAAGGAAATGTATTCAGCCCAATGGGATGTAGAAGTTTCTTATCATCATGGAAAGATGAAGAAGGAAACTACAAATTTGAAGGAAGATTCAATCAAGGTGTAGTAAGCATAAACCTACCACAAATTGGAATTGTAGCAGACGGAAATGAAGAAATTTTCTGGAAAGAATTTGATGAAAGATTAGAACTATGTAAAGAAGCTTTAATGTGTAGACATTATGCTTTACTTGGAACAAAATCAGACATAAGCCCAATCCACTGGCAATATGGAGCAATTTCTCGATTGAAAAAAGGAGAAAAAATAGATAAATTATTATATGGTGGATATTCAACAATGTCTTTAGGATATATTGGATTATATGAAGTAACAAAATTAATGACAGGAGAATCTCATACAACTGAAAAAGGCCATGAATTTGCTTTAAAAGTTATGAAACATCTAAGAGATGCTACAGATAAGTGGAAAAAAGAAACAAATATTGGATTTGCTCTATATGGAACTCCAGCAGAAAGTTTATGTTACAAATTTGCAAGAATCGATAAGCAAAGATTTGGAACCATTAAAGATGTTACAGACAAAGGGTATTATACAAATTCATATCACGTAGATGTTAGAGAAAAAATCGATGCTTTTGATAAATTATCTTTTGAAAGTGAATTCCAAAAAATATCTTCAGGTGGTTCAATTTCTTATATAGAAATACCAAATATGAATAAAAATATAGATGCTTTAGAAGCAGTTGTTAAATTCATTTATGATAATATTCAATATGCAGAATTTAATACAAAATCAGACTTCTGCCATGAATGTGGATTTGACGGAGAAATTATTATAAATAAAGATAATGAATGGGAATGCCCAAATTGTGGTAATAAAGATCATAGCAAGCTAACAGTTGTTAGACGTACATGTGGTTACTTAGGAGAAAATTTCTGGAATGTAGGAAAAACTAAAGAAATTAAACAAAGGGTAATGCATTTATAAACTTGAAAAATAAAATCACTTCTATTATATAGGGGTGATTTTATTTAGACTAAAATAGCAAAAAATCCAGCCTTAAATATTGTAAAGTTGGATTTTTTGTAATATTAAGTTTTAGGTAAAAATTTATCCAATAATTGACTTCTACACAAATTCTCAAAATTATCATCTAAAGGTTGTAAACAAATATCTTCATCATATTTTCTATCTAAGCAATACTTAATAATAAAATCGGTAAGTTCAGGATTTTTAGAAAGAAGAGGACCATGTAAGTAAGTTGCAATAACATTTTTTAAGAAAAAACCTTCTTTAGTATCTTCAAACTTATTCCCATTACCAAAAAGAACATCACCAAAAGGAGTATTAATACCATAAGTTTGTCCACCATGATTTTCAAATCCAATTATTTTAGTCTTAGTTCCATTTAAATCAACATCAACAACAATATTTCCAATACATCTATTTTTTCTATCAGAAGAAGCTTCTGTATAATAATCAAATACTTCTAAACCTGGAATAATATTACCTTCAACACCTTTATAATATTTACCAAATAACTGATATGAACCACAAATTAATAAAAAGAAAACACCTTCGTCAATAGCTTTTTTAATATTATCTTTATGTTTTAACAAATCTTCTGACAAAATACTTTGCTCTTGATCAGCACCGCCCACCAGCAAAAACCAAGTCATATTCTGTAAAGTCAGGTGAAGAATCTCCAATTGAATAAGAATCAATAACTACTGTGTAACCACGTTTTTCTAATCTATAACGTAAAACTTGAATATTTCCATAATCTCCATATAATTCTAAAAGATCTGGATATAAATATAATATTTTTAGTTCTTTCATTAATTATCTCCTTTGTATTATTTATTTAAATTTAATATTTCTTTTCTTGTTGGTTGTAAAGAAGTATAGTTAGCAATAACATACTTTTTTATGTTTGTACTAAATAAGCTTTTTATAGCTTCTTTTAAATCTAAATAAGCTTCGATTTTATTTTCATCAAATCCAGCAGTTTTTATTCTTATTGCAATATCATAAGCTCTTTTGCCAGAAGTTATAATTCTTTTTATATTTTTTAAATTATCAAAGTTAATATCCCATATCCATGAAACATCATATCCATCTGCTAGGTTATCATTTAAAACAAATAGTAATTCTTTTTCTTCATCATCTTCCTTTAATATTCTTAAACTTACATTTGCTCCTGTTGGATTTTTTGCAAGGTTGATAATTGTAGGTGTGTTTTTTACTGAAAGTTCTTCTAATCTACCATTATTTAATATAAAATTTGATAGGGCTTTTTTTATATATTCAGTGTCTATATTATATAAACTAACACAAGATATTACAGCCATAAAATTGTAGATATTGTATATACTACTGAATTTTATTTGATAAGTAATATCATCAACTTTAAAGGTTTTATTTTTTAAGTCTATCTTTGTTGCTAATTTGTAAATTTCATTATTTCCATAGTCACAATTTGGACACTTAAATTTTCCTATGTGTGAGTACTGATAATATTCGTATTCAATTCGTGTATTACAAAAAGGACAGAATTTTCCTTCTCCAGCTTCTTTAATTTCTTCTGTAGCATATTTATATTTTTCTACACTGAAATAATATACGTTTTTATTTTCAGGGTTTGCTTTTCCAAGCCTTGCAACATTTGGGTCATCCTTATTCAATACTAGGTTTCCATTATAGTTTTTCAAGAAATCTTTTATTCTTAAAATGAGTGCTTCAACTTCGCCATTTCTGTCTAATTGATCTCGGAAAAAATCTATAATTACTAGAGTGTCTAGTTTTAAGTCTTTGAATACTACTGGAATATATCCTTCATCTACTTCAAATACTAAATAGTCTGCTTTGATTTTTCCTGTTATTGTTGTGGATTTTAGTAGAGTTGATAAGATGCCTGTTTCCATATTATTTCCTTCTGTATTACTTATGACTTTTTTATTTGCAGTTTTTAGTACGTGTACTATTGCATTGTTTGTCATGGTTTTTCCGTTTGTTGCTGTTACTGCTATTATTGGACATTCTATTTTGAAGTGTTTGAATATGTTGGGATTCCAGTCATAGGCAAGCTTTCCTAAAAAGTTTCCACCATT
The DNA here is from genome assembly GCA_947245515.1 of uncultured Clostridium sp. GTDB lineage: Bacteria > Bacillota > Clostridia > TANB77 > CAG-508 > CAG-269. Next base: position 7,037 of record CAMXQV010000017.1, read on the forward strand.
TTTTCTAAATAATTTTAAAATTAGATATAGTATTTTTATTACTAATATAATAAATAGATTTTTCATAACTTTTCTCCTTTGATTTTGGAAAATTATATCATATTGGAGTAGAAAGGACAAGAATAATATGGCAATCGCTTAAAATAATATTTATTTGTTTATAGTTAAGTATTCTACTCGCTCCCAAAAACTTCTAATTATTTATTATTTTCGTTGCCCCATTCTCAAAAATAAATAATTAGAAGCCTTCTCGCGCTATTCTAGATTTAAATAACTATAAACAAATAAATATTATTTTAAGCGATTGTCTTAATATTCTTGACATGAAAAATAGAATTGATATAATTTTTAAGAAGAAAAAATAGAAAAATTCTAGGAGGAAAAAATGCAAATATTATTAGTAGAAGATAATGAATTAATAGCAAAAGGTTTAAAATATTCCTTAGAACAAAAAGAATACAAAATAATACATACAACAAATATAAAGGAAACCTTAGAAATAATAAAAAGCAAGAAAATAGACTTAGCAATATTAGATATATCTTTACCAGATGGAAATGGGTTTGATTTATATAAAAAAACAATAAAAAAACAAAACCTACCAACAATATTTTTAACAGCAAAAGATGAAGAGGATGATATTGTAAAAGGATTAGAATTAGGTGCAGAAGATTATATTACAAAACCATTTTCCACAAAAGAATTAATGGCAAGAATAAATAGAATACTATTAAGACAAAATAAAAACACAATAATAAAAGTAAAGGACATAAGCTTTGATATGGATAAAATGGTAGTAACAAGAGCTAATAAAAAAATTGAATTAACAAATTTAGAATTAAGAATATTAAATATATTATTTTTAAACTTAAACAAAGTAGTAACAAGAAATTATATAATAGACAAGATATGGGAATGGACTGGTAATGATATAAATGACAATACAGTAACAGTTTATTTAAAAAGAATTCGAGAAAAGATTAAATCAGATATAATTATAACTATAAAAGGAATAGGATATAGAATTGATAAGGTTGAAAAATAATTATAATTCTTTTCCAACCAGATTTGTGCCTTAGGAAGGAAATTAAAGATGAAGAATAAAATAGAGTTAAAAAAAGCAATAGTATTAAGTATAATAGTAACCTTCTTATTTACCATATTATTCTTAGTTATATTATATAAGGAATATACAGTTTATACAAAGAATTTTAATGAAAAAATAAGTGGAATCTTTAATGAAATAATAGAAAAATATCCAAAGATAGAAAAAAACGAGTTAATAGCAATTTTAAATGAAGCTTCAAATAGAAATTACGAATTGTTTAAAGAGTATGGTATTGATTTACAAAAAGCATCAGCAGTTCTAATTAATGATACTAATTTTTATAAATTTGTTTTTTTGGATGTAAGCTTATTATTGTTTTTTGTAATTTCTTTATATATGATATTCTTAAGATATAATTATAAAAAAGATAAGAAAATAGAAGAAATAACAAAATATATTGAAGAAATTAATCAAAAAAATTATAAACTAGATATAGAAGATAATAGCGAAGATGAATTATCTATTCTGAAAAACGAATTATATAAAACTACTGTTATGCTTAAAGAAGTAGCTGAGAATTCTTTAAAAGATAAAATAAACATAAAAAATTCACTGGAAGATATTTCACATCAACTTAAAACTCCTATAACATCTATAATAATAATGCTAGATAATATTTTAGAAAATAAAAACATGGATGAAGCAATTAGGAAGGATTTCATAAAAGATATTAAAAGAGAAATTAATAATATTAAATTTCTAGTAGAATCAATTTTAAAATTATCGAAAATTGATAGTAATTCAGTTAATTTTCTTAAAAAAGAGGTGAAAATAGAAGAAATTCTTTTAGAATCTGTAAAAAAGGTATCTCTTCTTAGTGAACTAAAGAAGGTAAGTATTGAAATAAGTGGAAATAATACAGACAAAATATTTTGCGACTTTAAATGGCAAGTAGAAGCAATAACAAATATATTAAAAAATTGTATAGAACATTCTTTAGAAAATGGAAAAATTAAAGTAAGCTATGAGCAAAATAAAGTTTATTCTAAAATTATAATTAGAGATTTTGGAAAGGGAATTGATTGTCATGATTTACCACATATTTTTGAGAGATTTTATAAAGGAAAATTTTCTTCAAGTGATAGTATTGGAATTGGATTAGCCTTGTCTAAATCTATAATAGAGAGTAATAATGGTTATATCAGTGTAGAATCTGAATTAGGAAAAGGAACTGTTTTTACTTTAAAGTACTTAATATAATAAAAATTGGAACAAATCACTTCTATACTTAATATAATTTAAAGATAGGAGTGATTTATTATGGCCTATTCAGAGAGAGAATTAATTGCAAGAATGGTTCAATGTGAAGCTGGAGGAGAAGGAGACAATGGAATGAAGGCAGTTGCTACTGTAATAATGAATCGTGTATACGTACCAGATGGAGAGTATGCAAGAATATCACAAGGTGGAAGTATACGAAATATTTTATTTCAACAGGGGCAATTTGATTGTGGCAGAGAGACAATAAGAAATCAATATAATCCACAAAATATCTATAACATGACACCAACAGAAGTTCATTATAATATAGCAGATTGGGCCTTATCGGGAAACAAATTAAATGAGATAGGTAATTGTCTTTGGTATTTAAATCCATTTAAACCTAGCTGTAGTAATACCTTCCCAAGTAATGGATCGGGAACCTTTCATACAAGACTTGGTGAACATTGTTTCTATAGGCCAACTGAAAAGTATTCACAAACATAAAATAAGGAGGAACTATAATGGAATTTTCAGAAGAAAGAGAGTTAAACCAAAGAGAAAATAGACAGGGAGAACAAAATCAAAACAATACACCAGAAATTTTAACAAATCCAATCTATACACCAGCATTTTTAAAAGAACAAATTGGAAAGTTAATGAGAGTAGAATTTTTAATAGGTACAAATAATTTAGTAGATAGGATTGGAATTTTACAAGATGTAGGGGCTAGTTATATATTACTTCGTTCTTTTGAAAATGATAGTCTTGTTTATTGTGATATTTACTCAATTAAATTTATAACGATATCTACAACAGGCATTTATGGAAACATGAATAGTAGATATCATTATTATTAATGCCATCATGCCATTAGGGACGGAGAATTTTGGCAAAAAAATTGCCAAAATTCTCCGTCCCTGATGGCAATATTATTGACAATTTTGGAAATAATATATATAGTAATTTTAAAGGGAGGAAAGAATATGGATATTTTAAAAATTTCAAGTGGAAGTTTTAAGGAAGAGGTTATAAAATCGGACAAGCCAGTTTTAATAGATTTTTATGCTGATTGGTGTGGTCCATGTAAAGCAATGTTTTCAGTTATTAAGGAGGTTGCTATTGAAATTTCTGAAAATGTTAAAGTTTTAAAAGTTAATGTTGATGAAGAAAGTGAATTATCTTCACAGTATGAAATTTCTACAATTCCAACTCTTATTTTATTTAAAAATGGAGAAGCTATAAAAAATATTGTTGGTCTTAGAGATAAAAGTGAAATTGTAGAGTTCGTTAATCAAAATATTTAATTATTTTTCCTATATCGTTTGGTGGATTACATTGAAATTTCAACTTTTGTTTTGAAACAGGATGTATAAATTCAACTTGGTAACTGTGTAAGGCTTGTCTATTTATTAAATTAGAGGGTTCTCCATATAGTGTGTCACCTAGAAGAGGGTGACCTATTGCAGAAAAGTGTACTCGTATTTGATGTGTCCTTCCTGTTTCTAATTTGCATTTTACTAAAGAATAATCTTTAAATTCTTTTAAAACTGTATAGCTTGTTATGCAGTTTTTTCCATTTTGGCTAATACATCTTTCTATTATGCTATTTGCTTTTCTTGCTATGGGCAAGTTTATTTCTCCTTGTTTATTTTCGAGCTTTCCTGTTATAATGCATAAATATTCTTTTTTTAACATTTGCTTTGATAACTGTTCTTGTATGTATTCACATTTTGCAAAAATTACTATGCCAGATGTGTTGAAGTCTAATCTGTTTACTGGTCTTATTTTCTTTTTAAGTCCAATTTGATTATAGTAATATTTGACTCCATTTGATATAGAGTTTTCGTAATGTAGGTTTGATGGATGTGTTGCTATATTTGATGGCTTATTTATTATTAATAACCATTCGTCCTCATATATAATGTTTAGGTTCATTTTTGTAGATAGTATGTTTGAATTGTCTTCTTGTTCTGATAGGTCAATAGTTATTAGGTCATTGTGTTTTATGAGGTTTCGGCTATCTGTTTTGGTATTATTTAAGTAAATATTTTCAGATTTTATTAGTTTTGTTTTTAATCTGTTTGATATATTTAGCTTGTTTGATAGTATTTCGTTTATGGTTTTATTTGAATCTTCTTTTTTTACTAGATAAGTTAATTTCATTTTTTTTATTCCTTTTTTATTTTTATAGATTATTATATCATTATATAAATTAAATACTAGTATATATTTTTTAAAATCATTGTTTTATTTAATTTTTTTATACTAAAGTATAAAGATTTATTTTATTAAAATAGAATTTTTAATTACTAATTTCTATAAAAAGAATATTGAGCCTAAAGATATAAAAGAATATCTAAAGGCTCTCAAAAATTACATATGATTAATCAGAAAGCTAGAACTATTTATAGTCCCAAATTCTTTACCACAATGATAAGAAATCGAAAGTTCCTTATAATTTAGAACTTTCAATAATGTTATCACATCCTGGACTGCAAAACACGAAACAATTGTATTATCTCCGTTTTGTATTTTAAAGAATTCTTCCTTTTTCTCTTCGATTTTCTCTTCGATCATATGCACTACTCCTTTCTACTTGTTGAGTATATTATAGTATACACTTATTACTATTATTATAATATATTTATATATATAAAGCAAACTTTTAATTAACAAAAATTTAAAAGTATAAAAATTAAAAGAAAATTAAACTTGTAAAATTTTATTTAATATGATTTAATACTTATAAATATAAAGTAATAAAAAGAGAATAAGCAAATGGATAAAGTAAAATAACTAGGTTTATAGGTATAACCATTATAAAAATCTAAATAAAAAATAAGGAAAATCAAATGAAAAAAAGTGAAAAAGGTTCAATAACAATATATGTATTATGCACATGTTTATTAATATCAGTTGTTCTAATAGGAATTTTTATGAGAAATCAGGCAAAATTAATAAGTCAAAAAAGGCAACAACAAATAATAGAAGAACAATATAATAAGGATGACAAAATAGACGAGATATATGAAGAGACAATTAATAACTTACAAATTATGGAGGAAGAAGATGAGAATTAGGTATAAAAAATGGGCAAGACCAGAGTTAGAAGCAAGCAAATTTTACGAAGACAATCCAGAAGAATGGAAAAGTAGATGGAAAGAGCACTTTAAAGAAAGAGAAAATCCAATACATTTAGAATTAGGATGTGGAAAAGGTCAATTTATATCAAACTTAGCAGTTCAAAAGGAAAAAGTAAACTATATAGCAATAGACTTAGTAGATGCAATGTTAGGGTTAGCAAAAAGAAACATAGAAAATACATATAAAGAAGCAAAAAAAGAACCAAATAATATAATAATAACAAGATTTGATATAGAAAGAATAAATTTAATATTAGATAAAAAAGATGAAATAGAAAGAATCTATATAAACTTTTGTAATCCATGGCCAAAAGGAAAACATAGAAAAAAGAGATTAACACATAATAGACAATTAGAAAAATATAAGCAATTTTTAAAACCACAAGCCGAAATTTATTTTAAAACAGATGATAACGATTTATTTGAAGCTAGTATTAAGTATCTTGAAGAAGAAAACTTTGAAATAGAAAAGAAAACTTATAATTTGCATGAAGAGCCTATATTTGAAGCAAATATAGAAACAGAACATGAAAAAATGTTTACAGAACAAGGAATAAAAATCAAAGCATGTATTGCAAAATTAAAAGAATAGAAGGTAAAAAATGGACATACAAGAAGTTATAGAAAATAAAAATAACAAAGAATTTGTATTAAAAGCAGTAAAAGAAAATGGAAAGTTTCTAGAAGTAGTAGATAGTAAACTTCAAGATGATGAAGAAATAGTTACACAAGCAATTAATCAAGATGGAGAAGCACTAGAGTTTGTTAGTGACAGACTAAAAGATAATAAAGAAATAATAATGAGTGCTATTAAATCAGCTCCATGGACAATTTGTTATGCATCTGAAAGACTTAAAGCAGATAAAGATTTAATCTCTATTAGTTGTAAAGAATATGGTCAAGCCTTGTATTATGCAAGTGAAGAATTACGAGATGATAGAGAAATTGTAAAAGATGCAATATCTAATAAAGGAATAATTATTAAATATGCAAGTACACGTTTACAAAAAGATAAAGAATTAGCAGAAATAGCAGTTAAACAAAATAAACAAGCATATCATTTTATATCAGAAGAATTAAAGCAAGATGATGCTATAAAAAATTTGCTTAATAGTTAATTATAAGATACTTATTTATTTTAAATAATTAAATAAAAAAAGGAGTAAAAAAATATGCTAGAACCTATAGAAGCTTATATATCAAATAATTATACTTATGAGGATTATAAAAAATTAGATTTTAAATTAGAAAGCACAGAAGATATATGGGAAATAGCAATTAAAATCTTTATAGATAGAATAGAAACTAGATATTTTTTAGTAATAAGTAAGCTAATGGAGAAAAAAGACAGATACGCAATGCGTAAGTATGGTTTTGCAATTGTTACCTTGCAATGTTCATTAATTGATACTTTGTCTAAATTTAGATATGGACCAAAACATCCAGGTTGTAGGGATAGATTTACTACTTTTTTAGAGGAATACTTTGTAAAGAATTCTAATATAGAAAAGGTTGCAGTTAAAATCTACGAAGATATTAGATGTGGTATAGTACATTCTGGTGCAACTGATAATAAAAGTGGTTTAACCTCTGAAGGGATAAACTTAGTATCACTTTTATCAGACAAAAAATCAATTAGTTTAAATTTGCTTATTTTACAAGATAAAATAGAAAATTACTTTAAGGATTATACAGAAAATTTAAAAAATAAGGAGAAATACGAATTAAGAAGAAATTTTGTTTATAGAATGGATAAAATATGTAAAATATAATTGATTTATTTTAAAAATTATTTCTATTAGAGTATTAAAAGTATAAAGTCAAACCAAAAAAATCCTAATAAAAAGCTTGTACTTTTTACTAATTATTTATATAATTAACGAAAAATAAAGAAGGAGGAACAAATGTCATTTATAGATGAAATAAAGCAAAGAGCAAAACAAGAAATCAAGACAATAGTATTGCCAGAAGCGGAAGACTTACGAATTCTAGAAGCAACCAAGCAAGTATTAGAAGAAGGATATGCAAAAATAATTTTAGTAGGGAATAAAGAAAAAATAGAAAAAAAAGCAAAAGAAAATAATATAAATATAAAAGAAGCAAAAATAGTAGATCCAGAAGAATCTGAAAAATACGATGAATACGTAAATTTACTATATGAATTAAGAAAAAATAAAGGAATGACAATTGAAAAAGCAAAAGAACTAGTTAAAAATCCAGTATATTATGGAATGTTAATGGTAAAAGACGAAAAAAGTGAAGCAGATGGGCTAGTATCTGGTGCAGCACATTCAACCTCAGACACTTTAAGACCAGCCTTACAAATTTTAAAAACAGCACCAGAAACAAAATTAGTATCTGCATTTTTTGTAATGGTAGTTCCAAACTGTGAACATGGAGAAAATGGAACCTTTATATTTGCAGATAGTGGGCTAAACGAAAATCCAGATAGTGAAGCCTTATCTGAAATAGCAATATCATCAAGCAAAAGCTTTCATCAATTAGTACAAAAAGAACCAAAAGTTGCAATGTTATCATATTCAACCTATGGAAGTGCAAAATCAGAACTAACAGAAAAAGTAATAGAAGCAACAAATAAAGTAAAAGAAAAACAACCAGATTTACTTGTAGATGGAGAATTACAATTAGATGCAGCAATTGTACCTGAAATTGCAGAAATGAAAGCAAAAGGAAGTCCATTAAAAGGAAAGGCGAATGTCTTAGTATTTCCAGACCTAAATACTGGAAATATTGGATACAAATTAGTACAAAGATTAGCAAAAGCAGAAGCATATGGCCCATTATGTCAGGGAATAGCAAAACCAGTAAATGACTTATCAAGAGGATGTAATAGTAAAGATGTAGCTGGAGTAATTGCAATTACTGCAGTTCAAGCACAAAAAGCTTAATGGTTTTGCAGACGAAGGAAAATATTTATAATATTTTTAAGTATTACAAAGCATGATTTTTTCCTCCGTCCCAAAAATCATTATGTAGAATAGGAGGAAAAATTTGAAGATTTTAGTTTTAAATTCAGGAAGTTCTTCACTAAAATATCAAGTAATTGATATGCAAACAGAAAAGCTTTTAGCAAAAGGATATTTTGAAAGAATAGGTCAAATAAATTCTTTTTTGACACATAAAGTTGGAGAACAAAGTCACAAATTTGAACACTATGCAGAAGATCATGAACAAGCAATAGAATTTGTATTAAGCAGAATAATGCATAAACAATACGGGATAATAAATAATTTAAAGGAATTGCAAGGTATTGGACATAGAGTTGTACATGGAGGCGAAAAGTTTTCTAATCCAGTATTAATTACCAAGGAAGTAATTAAAGAAATTAAAGAATGTAGTGACTTAGCTCCCTTACATAACCCAGCAGCTATATTAGGGATTGAAGCCTGTAAAAAAGTTGCACCAGATATAAAAATGGTAGCAGTTTTTGATACAGCCTTTCATCAGACAATAGAAAAAGAAAAATATATTTACCCAATACCTTATGAATACTATGAAAAGTATAAAATAAGAAAATATGGATTTCATGGAACATCACATCAGTATGTTGCTAATAGAGTAGCAGAATTAATGAATACTGACATAAAAAATCTAAAGCTTGTAAGTTGTCACTTAGGACAGGGGGCAAGTGTATGTGCTATAAAAAATGGTAAATCAGTAGAAACTAGTATGGGCTTAACACCTCTTGGTGGAATTTGTATGGGTACACGAAGTGGAGATTTAGATCCTTCTGTTATTTCATATATAATGAAAAAAGAAGCTTTATCTCCAAAAGAGATGGAAGATATTTTAAATAAAAAATCAGGAGCTTATGGTATTTCTGGAATATCTGTTGATTTTAGAGATATTGAAACAGAGGCCTTTTCAGGTGATGAACGTGCAAAATTAGCTTTAGATGTATTTCATGAAACAGTTGCTTCATATATTGCAAAATGTGGAGTTGCTATGAAAGGTATAGATGTTATTACCTTTGAAGCAGGAGTCGGAGAAAAGGGGCAAGATTCTAGGCAGGCTATTTGTGATAAACTTAAGTTTTTAGGAGTTGAACTAGATAGAGAAATTAACCAAGCAAGTAGAAATGTAGAAGCAAAGATTTCAAATGAAGCTTCAAAAATAGAAGTTTATACTATTTCAACTAATGAAGAATTGATGATAGCAAGAGAAACTTTAAAAACTATTGAATTGGGAGAAAGATTTGAACTATTATAGGATATATAGTTAAGACTAAAGGAGAAGAAAAGGAAGTAAAAAGAGTTGCAGAAAAAATTGCACAAGATAAAAAAATAAGTAATTTAAGGTTAAAAAATTTATTTGAAGAAAAAAAGAAAGGAAAAATAAGAAAATGAAAGTATTAGTATTAAATTGTGGGAGTTCATCACTAAAATATCAATTAATAAATATGGAGACAGAAGAAGTAGTAGCATCAGGAAAATATGAAAGAATAGGAGAAAAGGAAGCTTTTATAACACATAAAGCAAAGGGAAAAAAAGTTGAAATAAAAAATCCAGCCTATAATCATACAGAAGCAATTGAATTTGCTTTACAACAATTAATAAATCCAGAATATAAAGTAATAGATAGCTTAGAAGAAATTGAAGCTATTGGCCATAGATTAGTTCATGGAGGAGAAAAGATATCAGAATCAGTAGTTATTGATGATGAAGTTATAAAGGTATTAAAAGAATGTACAGATTTAGCACCACTTCATAATCCAGCATCTATTTTAGGAATTGAGGCATGTAAAAAAGTAATGCCAGGGAAACCAATGGTTGGAGTATTTGATACTGCTTTTCATCAAACAATACCACAAGAAAAATATATTTATCCAATACCATATGAATATTATAAAAAATATAAAATAAGAAAATATGGATTTCATGGAACATCACATATGTATGTATCTCAAAGACTAGCAGAGATAGAAGGAAAGAAGATTGAAGATTTAAAAATTGTAACCTGCCATTTAGGTCAAGGAGCTAGTATATGTGCAGTTAATGGTGGAAAATCAATAGATACAAGTATGGGACTTTCACCCTTAGGAGGAATTCCTATGGTAACAAGAAGTGGAGATATGGATCCATCTGTTATAACTTACATTATGAAAAAAGAAAATATAGATGCTGATAAAATGGAAGCAATTTTAAATAAAGAATCAGGAGTTTCAGGAATTTCAGGATTAGTTCCAGATTTTAGAGTTATTGAGCAAGCAGGAAATGAAGGTAATGAGAGAGCAAGAATTGCCTTGGAAAGCTTTAAATATTCAATTGCAAGTTATATTGCAAAATATGCAGTTGCAATGAAGGGTATAGATTATATTGTTTTTACAGGTGGAGTTGGAGAAAATCAAATTCATATCAGAGAGGGAATCTGTGAACAATTAACCTTTATGGGTGTAGAGCTTGATGAAACTTTAAATAATATTAGATCAGAGGAAAAGTTAATTTCTAAACCTACATCAAAAGTCAAAATTTATGTTATACCAACAAATGAAGAATTAATGATTGCAAAAGAGACAAAAAGATTAATATAATTAAAATATTAAGCAATTGCCTTAATATACTTGAAGAATAAATAAAAATAGTATATAATTATATTGTCAAAATAGGAGGTGTCCAAAATGAAATTTGAATTTGATGAAATAGGAATGAAAGAAGAAATAGAATTAATTAACCTTCAAAAACAAATGCAACAAAATCAAAATCTAGATGTAAACAACCAAAGTATAGGATTTAATATGGATACATTATACAATTTAATAGAAAATGAAGAAAAATAAAGCAAGAAAATACATAGGAAGAGGATGTTATGAAACAAGTACTTATAGATACACTAAAGAAATACAAAGGGGCAATAATCTTACAAACAATATTACTTCGGAATAAACATATATTTATTAACATATCCAGCAAAAATTGTAGGAAATATTGTTGATATGTTATATAAGTTAGATGAAAATAAACAAAATATATTAAACAGTACATATTACTTAATTGGAATATGTATTGTTTTGTTGATTATAAGAATTTTATGGAAATATTTAGAAACTTATGAAGTAAGGGGAATTGAAAAAGACATAAAAATAAAGCTATTTCATAGATTTTTAAAACTAAAATTAAAAGACATACAAAACATAAAAAATGGGGAAATAATGTCTTACTTTGTAAAAGACACAAATGAAATAAGAAGTGCAGTATATAGAATATTTTCTCATGGAGTAAGAATATTATTTACCTTTATTATTGCAGTTGGACAAATGGTAGCAGGTATTAATTTAAATTTAACTATAGCAGTTATGATACCAATAATAGTAGGATGTTATTTAACTGTTGTAATCAAGAAATATGTTGAAATAAGTTTTAAAAAATCACAAGATAAATTCACAGAAATGTCAGAATATATTCAAGAAAGCACAGACAGTATAAGAACTACAAAAGCATATTCGTGTGAAGGAGAACAATTAAAAGAATTTATAAGAAAAAATAAAAGAGTACGTCAAAGTGATAACACAGTAGATGTATATTCAAATTTATTAAAAATGTGTTTAAATATTTGTTTTGGTATATGTTATGCAATATCTTTGATATATGGTTCAAAACTAGTAATAGAAGGTAAAGTCACAGTTGGAGGATTAGTTGCATTTAATGGATATATAGGATTATTTGTAGGACCTGTTGGCTGGTTACCACCTTTAATTTCAAGATTTAAAAGAGCAAAAATATCTTATAAAAGATTAGATAAAATTTTTCAATTAGAACCTGAAAAAATTAATAGTAAAAATATTTTATCTAAAGAAAAACTACAAGGAAATATTGAAATAAAAGATCTAAACTTTAATTATCCAGGAGTAATAGAAAAAACCTTAGAAGACATAAATGTTACAATAAATAAAGGACAAACCTTAGGTATTATAGGTACAATTGGAAGTGGTAAGACAACACTAATGAATTTACTAGCAAGATTATATTCAATACCAAGAGGAAAAATAATAATAGATGGAAAAGATATTAACGATATACCTATTGAAATTTTAAGAAATAATATTTGTTATATTACACAAGACAATTTCTTATTCTCATCTACTTTAAAAGATAACATTAGCTTATTTAAAGAAGAGTATAAAGAAGATGAAATAAATGAAAGTACAAAAAAAGCTATTGTTTATGATGATATACAAAGAATGCCAGAAGGAATTGAAACTGTTATTGGAGAAAGAGGAGGAGACTTATCTGGAGGACAAAGACAGAGAGTAGCTATTTCTAGAGCATTTTTGAAAAATAGTAGTATTTTAATTTTTGATGATACCTTTTCAGCTTTAGATAATAGAACATCAGAGAAATTAATAGAAAACATTCAAGAGCTCTCACAGGATAAGACATGTATTATTATTTCTAATAAAGTTTCAGATGTTAAGGGAAGTGACAAAATAATTGTTCTTAATAATGGCAATATTGCAGAAAATGGAACACATGAGGAATTAATAAAAAAGGATGGAATTTATAGTGATTTTTATAATCAACAGGCAACAAAAGCAAAACCTAGCTTTTTATCATAATCTTATAATACTTTTAAATATATTAAAAAGTGTAATAAAAAGATTTTATAACTAAAGAGAGATAAGGTTGAAAAATTTAATTCTTTTCCAACCACATTTGTGCCTTAGTAAGGAATGAAATTAAATATAGTAAATAAAATCTATAAGAAGGGAGAACAAATGAAAAACCAAACATGGCAGAGAATATATAAAATGTTAAAACCACAAAAAAAGGCTATTGCCATTATATCAATTCTAGCGATAATAATAAATATTGGCGAAGTAGTAAAACCTTATATATTAAAAGTAGTAATAGATGATTATATAAGTAGTGGCTTATGGCAAAAAGGTATAATGACAGTTGGGATTTTAGGAGCAATATATATAGCAATAGTATTAATTGGAAATATATTAGATTTTATAGTAAGTACAGCTACAAGTATGATGGGAGAAAATGTTATATATTCAATTAGAAACAAATTATATAAATACATACAATATGCTAATATTCCATTTCATGACAGAACACCATCAGGGACTTTGTTTGTAAGAATAACAAGTGATGTAGAAGATATAACAACTTTTTTTAAAGAAGTAATAACAACTTTTATTAAAGATATTGTTATGATAATTGCATTAGCAGTAATGATGTTATCACTTAATTACAAGTTAGCTTTAATATGCTCTACCTTAATTCCACTTGTTGCAATACTGTCAATTATTATAACAAAAGTTAGTAATAAAGTAAGAGAATATTCTAAAAAGGTTAAAACAAAATTAAACATATTTTTAGCAGAATCAATTTATGGAGTAAAACTAATAAAAATATTTAATAGACAATATGAAAAAGAAAAAGAATGTGAAAAACTATGTACACAATTTTGGAAATCAAGGTTTCCAACTGCATATACAGAAGGATTTTTAGTAGCCTTCATGCTAATTTTCGAAAATTTAGGAGTTTCAATAATAGTATGGACATGTATAAATAAGCTTTTTGGCATTGAATTAGATGTAGGTGTAATATATATTTTTGTAACTTATTTAAAGCAAATATTTGAGCCAATAAACAGGATTGTAGAAAACTTTGAAACTATTCAAGAAGCAATAGTATCAATAAATAAAATATATGACATCTTAGAACATAAAGAATATTTAGAAGATTTTGAAGATGGAATAGAATTAGATGAAGAAATAGAAGGTAAAATAGAATTTAAGCATGTTTGGTTTGCATATGAAGGAGAAAATTGGATTTTAAAAGATGTAAACTTTACAATAGAGCCAGGACAAAGTATTGCATTAGTAGGAAGAACAGGATCACGGAAAAACAACTATAATAAATTTAATCAATCGATTTTATGAGATACAAAAAGGAGAAATCTTGTTAGATGGAGTAAATATAAGACAAATAAATTTACGTTCTTTAAGAAAAAAGATAGGAGTTATATTACAAGATCCATTTATATTTGCAAAAACTATAAAAGAAAACATAGAACTAAATGAAAATCTATCAGATGAAGCGATAATGGAGACAATAAAACTTTCATCAGCAGAAGAATTTGTAAATTCTTTACCAAATGGAATAGAAGAAGTTGCACATGAAAGAGGAAGTTCTTTCTCAGCTGGTCAAAAACAGTTGCTAGCCTTTGCAAGAATATTTGCTCACAATCCATCAATATTTATATTAGATGAGGCAACGGCAAATATAGATACTAAAACAGAAGAATTAATACAAGAATCTATTGATAAAATATCAAAAGATAAAACATCAATTTTTATTGCTCATAGATTATCAACAATAGTAAATGTAGACAAAATAATTGTTTTAGATAAAGGAGAGATAATAGAACAGGGTAACCATTCAGAGTTAGTAAATATTTCAGGTGGATATTATAGTAAATTATATAATGCATATTATAATAATTTGAGACAGTTAGGATAATCCTAACTGTCTCATTTGTGGTTCTCGATTTTTAAAGGTTGTATATTTTGTATAGCCTAATTTTTTTAGTAATTTTGAAATTTCTTCAAAATTAGAACATAAGTCACATGCTTGGTGTGCATCTGATCCTATTGTTAGAATTTCTCCTCCTAATTCTTTATATCGTGCTAAAATTTCTGTATTAGGATGTGCTGTGTTAAGTCCATATCTGTATCCTGATGTATTAATTTCAATTCCTTTATTTTTTGATATTATTGTTTTTAAAATGTTATCTAGTATATCTTGATATTCTTCATATTTGATTTGTTTATTTGTATATCCACCATATCTTACTATGTAATCTATATGGCCATATACATCAAATTCGTTATATATTTTTATATTTTCTAATACTTCTTTAAAGTATTTGTTGTAAGCTTCTTTTTGTGTAAGCCCTTCGAAGAAACTTGGGTCTTTTGATATGTCTTTTTTACATGTGATGTGTGATGAACCTATTATGAAGTCAAAGTTGTATTTAGATACCATTTCTTTTATTGTATTTGATATGTCTGGTTGTAAACCTATTTCTATTCCTAATTTTAGGGTTATTTCGTTTTGGTATTTTTTTTGAAGTTCATAAAAGTTTTGTACATAGTTTTCTACATCAATGGTTTTTAGTGTGCTATTTTTTACTCCTTCATATATGTCATAATGTTCTGTGAAACATAGTTCTTCTATATTGTTTTTTATTGCTGTTTGTACGTGTTCTTCCATTGTTGATATTCCATCATGTGAATGTGTACTATGTACATGATAATCTGTTTTTATCATATATTTTCCTCCTTTTCTATTTATATGAATTTTATTATAAAGTTATTAATTTGGCAAGATATATAAAACAATTATCTTATAAATAAAGTATATAAATTTATTTGATTTTATATTAAAAATAAGTATGAAAAATAAGTAGTAATAAAAAATTAACAAAAAATATAAAAAAACTGGAAAAATTAAAAAATTAGTGATATAATACAAATTAGAGTAAATATAAACATAAAAGGAATATTTAATAGTAAATGGAGGAATTTAAATGATATCAGAAGAAGGACGATTAAGATTTACAGTAGTAATTACTTCTTATAATCTTGAAAATTATATAGAAAGGGCAATAGAAAGTGTATTAAATCAAGAATTTAAAAATTACGAAATAATAGTAGTAGATGATTGTTCAACAGATAATACAATTGAAAAGATAAAAAATTATAAGAATAAGAATTTATATTTATATAAAACTAAAGAAAATTCAGGAAAAGGAGGAGCACCTAGAAATATAGCTATTGAAAAAGCTAAAGGGGAATATATAGTTTTTTTAGATGGAGATGATACATTATATGATATGCAAACATTAAAAAAGATAGACAATATTATTGGACAAGATAAACCAGATATTGTTTACTTAGGATATGAAGAAATTGGCAAAAATGGAAATAGAACTAGAATTTCTACCAAAGAAAACTCAATGAAAAAACAAAGAATAATGTGTGATATTAGTTTTTCAGTTTCAGCAAGGTGTTGGAGAAGAGAATTTTTAATTGAAAATGATATAAAATTTGTTGAAAAGATGTATTATGAAGATGAGGTATTTTGTTTAAAAGGGTCAATTTTAGCAAAAGAAACAAAATATGGTGACTTTGAGATTTTTAAATATTATAGAAATAGAGTAGATAGTGTAATGAATATACCTAATATAGGGAGATGTTCAGATTGGTATAGAGCATTAGCAGAAATAACAGATTTATATAAAATAACACCTGAAGAATATAGGCCATATTTATTAAGTTTTATAAAAAATGAAAATGATACAATACCAAAAAGAATAGCATATATATTAAGTGCATATAAAAATGGAGAGGCAGTAAAACCTTTTCCAAAAAGAGAATATACGTATAAGGAGTTTTTTGATGATGAAAACTGATGTATATTTAGTTAGACATGCTGAGACTATTGGAAATATAGAAAAAAGATTAACTGGAAGGCAAGATTATGAGCTCACAATTAGTGGTAAAGACTCAACTATTAAATTAGCTAAAAAGTTAAAGGATATTAGATTTGATAAAATATATTCAAGTACTTCAAAAAGGACCTTAAAAACAATAGAGCCTTTATCAAAATTAAATAATGTAAAAATAGAGCAATTAGAAGATTTATGTGAAATGTATTTTGGAATTTATGATGGTTGGAAATGGGAAGAAGTAAATAAGATTGATCCACAAATTAAAGAAAACCAAAATAAAATTAATGAGATATATGGTATTCCAGAGCAAGAAACTATGAGAGATGTTGCAGATAGAATGTACAATTGCATTTCAAAGATTGTGACAGAAAATATAGGAAAAAATATTTTAATATGTTCACATGGTGTAGCGATAGAAGCTTTTTTAAGAAAAATTGTTAATTTAGAATTTAAATATGAGAGAGAAAAATTTTGCCAACATAATTGTGCATTAAATAAAGTTATTTTTGATAATGGAAAGTTTATAATAGAAGATTATTTAGCAGATATAAGTTTTTTAGAAATTAAAAATTGTACAAAAAATATACTTGAAAAATAAAAAAAAGTGATATAATTTAAAAAAGAAAAAATGAAAAAAACAAAAACAAGGACAACGTAAATAATACAATAACTAAAAGAGAGCCAAAGGTAGGTGTGATTTGGCAAGTAAAAATTATTTAATATCACCTTGTTGTTGCTAGCTGAAAAAAAAGGAAGTAAGCAAAGCCGTAAACCTGCGTTAAAGGAAAAAGAGAGAGTAAATAAAAAATAAAAATTTACTAACTTAGGTGGTAACGCGGAAATCAAAGCCTTTTCGTCCTAAAAAATAGGATGAAAAGGCTTTTTTGAATTCCTATAGGGAATATTCTATTCCAAGATACTTGCAGCAAGTATAGTATATTTTAAATTACAAATATACTTAAAAAGGCAAACAAAATGAAAACAAAATATATTATAACAAAATAAATTATAAAAAATACTAATAATTAATAAAAAGGAGGAATGAAATTATGCAAGAATTAAAAATTAAAGGAATCTACAAACATTTTAAAGGAGATTACTACTTAGTAGAAGATATAGTAAAAGATTCAGAAACAAAGTCAGAAATGGTATTATATAGAAGGCTATATGAAGATGGTGGATTATGGGTAAGACCAATAGAAATGTTTTTATCAGAAGTAGACCATAAAAAGTATCCAGAAGTAAAGCAAAAATATAGATTTGAATTACAAAACATAAAAAGTGTAGCAGATAAATTTCAAAAAAATAAATAAAGTCCAAAAACTGAACAACAAAAAATAAAACAAAAAAGAGACTAAACTGGATTGTTCCAACTGTCTCAAAAGGAGGAAAGAAAAATGTATAAGAAAGTTGAATTAAAAGAAGGCTTCGTAGGAATGGAGCATGAAGTAGCAAAGAATTGGAAGAAAAAAGACATCATAAAAAAGAACTTTTCTATGAATGAAGGGAAAAGATATTTCACTTTTTATGATGGACCACCAACTGCAAATGGAAAGCCACATGTTGGACATATTGAAACAAGAGTTATGAAAGATATTATTCCAAGATACAAAGTTATGAAAGGCTACAAAGTTATACGAAAAGCTGGATGGGATACACATGGGCTACCAGTAGAGCTTGAAATTGAAAAGAAACTTGGAATATCAGGAAAAGAGCAAATTGAAGAGTATGGTGTTGAAAAGTTTGTAAAAGAGTGTAAAGAAAGTGTATTTACCTATGTTCACATGTGGGAAGAAATGACAAATAAAGTAGGATATTGGGTTGATATGGAAAATCCATATGTTACATATCATAACGAATATATAGAATCTGTATGGTGGGCCTTAAAACAAATGTGGGAAAAAGGACTTTTATATGAAGGACACAAGGTAATGCCATATTGTCCTAGATGTGGAACAGCCCTATCATCACATGAAGTTGCACAAGGCTATAAAGACGTAAAAGATTTAACATGTATAGCTAAATTCAAATTAAAAGAAGGGCAACAACTTGAAGGTAAAAACCTTGAACAAAATACCTATATACTAGCATGGACAACAACACCATGGACCTTGCCATCTAATTTAGCATTATGTGTAAATAAAGCCTATGAATATGTAGAAGTAAAAGTAAAGGTTTCAAAAGAAGATGAAGAAGCAAAATACGAAAACTATATTTTAGCAAAAGCTTTAATTGAAAAAGTATTAAAAGAAAAAGAATTTGAAATTACAAAAACCTTTAAAGGTGATAAACTATTAGGAATAAAATATGAAAGACTAATGCCTTTTGGAGAAGTAGAAGGTAAAGCCTTTGAAGTAATTCATGGAGACTATGTTAATTTAGATGATGGTACTGGAATTGTTCATATTGCACCAGCATATGGAGAAGATGATAGCTTAGTTTCAAAACAAAATGGAATAACCTTTATAAACTTAGTTGACAAAGCCGGAAAATTTGTAAAAGAAGTAGAGCCATGGGCAGGAAGATTTGTTAGAGATTGTAATGAAGATATTTGTAAATGGTTAGCAAACGAAAATAAATTATTTAGTAAAGAAAAACATTTACACTCATATCCACATTGTTGGAGATGTGACACACCACTTCTTTACTATCCAAAAGAAAGTTGGTTTGTTGCAATGAGTAAACTAAGAGACCAACTAGTTTCAAATAACAATAAAGTAAATTGGTATCCAGACACAATAAGAACAGGAAGATTTGGAAAATTCTTAGAAAATGTAATAGACTGGGGAATCTCAAGAGACAGATATTGGGGAACACCACTACCAGTATGGACTTGTGAAGATGAAAATTGTAGACATCAAGAATGTATTGGTTCAATAGAAGAACTAAAAGAAAAAGCAATAGAATGCCCAGAAGATATAGAATTACACAAACCATATATAGATAAGGTACATCTAAAATGTCCTAAATGTGGTAAAAAAATGAATAGAGCTAAAGAAGTAATTGACTGTTGGTTTGATTCTGGCTCAATGCCATTTGCACAGTGGCATTATCCTTTTGAAAATAAAGAGATGTTTGACAATAATTTCCCAGCAGGTTTTATATCAGAAGCAATTGACCAAACAAGAGGATGGTTCTATACTTTAACTGCAATAGGTACAGCTTTATTTGAAAGAACACCTTTTGAAAACTGTATAGTATTAGGTCATGTACTAGATGAAAAAGGACAAAAAATGTCAAAATCAAAAGGAAATGGAGTAGACCCAATGGTGTTACTAGACCAAGTTGGAGCAGATGCAACAAGATGGCACTTCTACACAGTATCAGCACCATGGTTACCAACAAGACTAGGACTAAATAATGTGCAAGAGACACAAAGAGGCTTCCTAAGTACTTTATGGAATGTATATTCTTTCTATGTTCTATACGCAGAAATAGACCAATTTAATCCACTTAAATATAAGGACTTCAAACTTACAAATGTAATGGATAAATGGATAATCTCAAAATTGAATACCTTAGTAAAAGATGTAGATAAAAAATTAGAAAATTATGATATCACGTCAGCAGCTTTACAAATAGAAGCCTTTACAGACGAACTTTCAAACTGGTATGTTCGTAGAAATAGAGAGAGATTTTGGTTAACTGAATTAACAGACGAAAAAATAGGTGCATATGTAACCTTATATAAAGTATTAACAACCTTAATAAAAGTATCAGCACCTTTTGTACCATTTATGACAGATGAAATCTATCAAAATTTAGTTGTAGGGTTAGATAATCAAGCTCCAGAAAGTGTACATTTATGTTTATGGCCAACAGTTAGTGAAGATGAAATTGATAAAGAATTAGAAAAAGAAATGGATTTAGCCTATAAAATAGTAAAACTAGGACGTAGTAGCAGAAACTCTGCAAACATCAAAAATAGGCAACCACTTTCAAAAATGTTAATATCAATAGATACTTTACCACAATACTATGAAGATATTGTAAAAGAAGAACTAAATGTAAAACAAATACAATTAGGAGCTGAAATGTCTGAATATGTAAATTTTGAAATAAAGCCAAACTTACCAGTTTTAGGAAAAGAATATGGAAAGCTAATTCCAAGAATTAAAGAAGAAATATCAATGAAAAATCAAATGGATTTAGCAAATACAGTAAAAAATGGTGGAGTAGAATATATAGAAATAGATGAAATACAAATAGGACTAAATTCAGAAAACTTACTAGTAACAATGCAAGGAAAAGAAGGTTTCGCTTTCAGTGGAGAAGGAGAAATAGGTGTTGTTTTAGATACACATATAACACCAGAACTAAAAGAAGAAGGATATGTACGTGAGATTTTATCTAAGGTTCAAAACATGAGAAAAGACAGAGGGTTTGAAGTACTTGATAATATTAACTTATATGTATCTGGAAATGAAGCTTTGGAAAAAGTTATAAAAGAAAATGAAGAATTAATAAAACATGATACCTTAACACTAAAAATAGTGTATAATGCAGAAAGAGCTGAATATACAGAAACCAATATTAATGGAGAAAACCTAAAAATTGATGTAGAAGTCATAAAATAGTTAAAATTTATAAATTGAAATAATAGAAAAGTTTTAATTGTAAATTTTAATATAAAGTAAATGGAGATATATAAGTATGAAACAATATATTGAAAAAATTTATAATAAAGATAAAAAGGAATTTTATAATCAGCTTGAAGATAGAATGAAAAAAGAAGAAAAAACTTTTATAATTACAGCCAATCCAGAAGTCTTAACCTATGGAGAAAAAGATGAACAATTTGATAAAATATTAATGGCTCAAGAAACAATAATAGTTCCAGATGGAATAGGAGTTGTAAAAGGTGCTAAAATCTTTGGAATAAATATACCAGAAAGAATTACAGGGGTTGAATTAACTTATTTATTAATGAAGTTATGTGATAAATATAAAAAAAGTATGTATTTATTTGGAGCAACCTCAGAAGTAATGGTAAAAATGAAAACATTAATTGAACAAAAATATTCTAGAATAGAATTGTTAGGAACTCAAAATGGATATGTTGAAGATAAGCAAGCAGTAATGGAAGACATCAAGGCTAAAAGCCCTGATGTTGTGCTTGTTGCCTTAGGAGTACCAAGACAAGAAAAGTTAATTTATGAAAATCTAAAAGCTTTTAATAAGGGGATTTTTATTGGAATAGGTGGAAGTTTTGATGTTATTTCAGGAACCAAAAAAAGAGCACCAAAAATATTTATAAAATTAAATCTTGAATGGTTATATAGAATTGCCTTTAGTCCTGCTAGATGGAAAAGATTTTATGAAGGAAATATAAAATATATATTTAAGCTAAAAAAAGAAGCAAAAAATAAAAAATAGTCAAAGGTTGAAAGAGATGTGAAAAAAATGATAGATGTAATGGTTGTATTTGGAACAAGACCAGAAGCAATAAAAGTAGCACCTGTAATAAAAGAATTAGAAAAAAGACCTGAAACCAATCCAATAGTATGTGTAACAGCACAACATAGAGAAATGCTAGATCAGGTATTAAAAGAATTAGAGATAAAAACAGATTATGATTTAGACATAATGGAACAAGGGCAAACTTTAGCACAAATAACAACAAAAGCTTTAGTGGGATTAGAAAAGATAATAAAAGAAGCAAAACCAGACCTAGTATTAGTACATGGAGATACAACAACAACCTTTTCAGGTGCTCTTGCAGCCTTTTATAATTCTACAACAATTGGGCATTTAGAAGCAGGTCTTAGAACCTATAACAAATTTGCACCATATCCAGAAGAAATAAATAGACAAATGGTTAGTGTTTTAGCAGACTTACATTTTGCACCAACACATAAAAGTAAGCAAAACTTATTAAAAGAAGCGAAAAAAAGTAATATTTATGTAACAGGAAACACAGCAATAGATGCCTTAAAATTAACAATAAAAGAAGCCTACAAGAATCCTAAAATAGATGAGTTTTTAAAAGAAGGAAGAGTTATTTTACTTACAGCACATAGAAGAGAAAACATAGGAACACCAATGGAAAATATCTTTAGAGCAGTTAAAAAAATAGCAGATGAATATGAAGATATAAAAATAATTTATCCAATTCACAAAAATCCAAAAGTAAGAGAAATTGCAAAAACAATATTTAAAGATGATGAAAAAATCAAAATAATAGAACCATTAGATGTAATAGAATTCCATAATTTGATGAATAAATGTTACTTAATCTTAACAGATAGTGGAGGAATACAAGAAGAAGCACCATCACTTGGAAAACCAGTATTAGTTTTAAGAGACACAACAGAAAGACCAGAAGGAGTAAAAGCAGGAACCTTGAAACTAGTAGGAACAGATGAGCAGGAAATCTATAATCAAACGAAAAAACTATTAGATAACAAAGAAGAATATCAAAAAATGGCAAAAGCATCAAATCCATATGGAGATGGAAAGGCAAGCAAAAAAATTGTAGATGCAATTATTGATTATTTTAAATATTAAAGAAAAAGGAAAGTTTAAATGGAAGAAAAAGTAGATATATTACTTACAACCTATAATACAAATATACAATTTTTAAAAGAGCAGATAGATAGTATATTAAATCAAACTTACAAAAATTTTAATTTACTTATAAGTGATGATAATTCTATAGATAAAGAATTAATTAAAACTTTAAAAGAATATGAGCAAAAAGATAAAAGAATACAACTATATTTAAATAATGAAAATAAAGGTTTTTTAAAAAACTTTGAATATTTATTAAACAAATCAACAGAAAATTATATAATGTTTTCAGATCATGATGATATTTGGCATAAAGATAAAATTGAAAAAAGTTTGAAAAAAATAATAGAAAGTGATGTAAGTTTAGTATATTCTGATGCAACGCAAATAGATGAAAAAGGTGAAATCTTACATAATAGTTATTTAAAATATAAAAATATGCCCTTTTTACGTGGAAAAGATGACATAAATTTCTTTACCAGACATACAGTAATAGGATGCTCACAGATATTTACAAAACAAGTTAAAGAAAAAATGTTACCTTTTAAAACTTGTGTAACTGCACATGATTGGATTAGCATATATATTGCAAGCAAAGAGAAAGGGGTAGATTATATAGAAGAACCTTTGTTAGATTATCGTTTACATTCTGCAAATGTTTTTGGAGGAAGAAGTTTTAAACAAAATATAAAAAAATGGAAAGCACAAAATAGTAAAAATTATTCATCTTATCTGAAATATAGAAAAAATGTAATAAAGGATGCTTATTTAAATGGGTGTAAGATGTGTTATGAATATAGTGAACAATATGAGAAAATAGAAGAAGAAAAAGTTATTAAATATTATGAAAAATTATTAAAGTCAAAATTTGTGAATTTTAGAATTGATAAATATTTTAAATATTTATATTTCAAGGGTACTGGTATAAGAGCTATAAAGGAATTAATTATTTTTCATTTTCCAATTTTGGGATATTTAATTTATACAATAAGTTAATAAAAAAATAAAGGAGAGGATAAAAATGAGTGATGTTGAAAAAAAAGATAAAGGAAGTACTGCAAAATGGATTATACTAATTGTTGTACTTGCAATAATTGTTTTAGGAGTAGTAATTGTAATATTTAAAAATATTTCTAATAAAGAAATTGAGGATTACAAAGGTAAGGTTAGCAATTTAGAAGAATTAATTAAACAAAAAGATGATGAATTAAACAATTTACAAGAAAAAGAGAAAGTAGAAAATACAATAGCTACAGAACAAGAAAATAATAGTACATCAGATGCAAAAAAAGATGAAGTAAATAATAATTTAAGTACAGAAAATAATCAAATAGATAAAACTAAGAATTCTAATTATTTAGAAGAGTTAGTTAGAACTTTATATAATAGAGCAACTACGGTTACTGTAGAATTTAATTATGATGAATTAAATAATAAATCTGAAGCTGAAATAAGAAATTATTTTGAGATTATGTCTGAAGTTTTTACAGATAATGGTCAAAAGATATTTGAAAAAGAGCATAAAGGATTTATTAATATTAGAAAGGATAAGGCATATATTACAGCTGGTGATGAGAATACAGGTGAGTATTTAATGAATTTGAGTTTTACAAATATTAAAGAGAGTAAAGATACTATTACTGCTACAGTTGTTAGAAAGATGTCTAAAGAACCTCTAGTTAATTTTGAGCCAAACGAACGTGATAAAGTGGAGTCTTATGTTTTGAAAGATGAGTTTGTTGCTAAAAAGGTTGATGGTAATTGGCTTATTGATAAGTATTCTTGGGTTATTCCTTAATTTGAGATTTAATATAAAAAAGAAAGGGGCTGTAAAAAAAGTCCAAACGAAAAATGAGTGAAATATTTTCACTCATT
>CAMXQV010000018.1 GCA_947245515.1 uncultured Clostridium sp.
ATAAATAATACAATAATAAAAAATACTAAATATATACCATATCTATATATACTAGCTTGTCCTATTATGCATAGATATACCATATATATAATAGATATAACTACACCATATATTGTTAAAGCTTTATTAATTTCTCTATTCTCTTTATCTATTCCACAAATAAGTATTATATAGGTTAAATAAAGTAAGAAAAAGCTATAGTTGACTATTGAAATTATTGTTAAGGTATTCAATTTAAAATTAGTTAAGCTTGCAATCGCTAAAAATAAAACTCCTGACAATATTTCTAATATAATATATCTTGTTCTAATCTTCTCTTTACAATATCTACATTTTCCTCCTAAAAATATATAACTTATTATTGGTATTAAATCAAAAAATCCTAATTTATGTTTACATTTAGGGCAGTATGAAGCTTTATGTGTTATATCTTCTTTTTTGGGAATTCTATATACAGCTAAGGTGTAAAAACTACCAAAAACTATTCCTATTATAAAAATTAGTATATTAAATATTACATCCATTTTTTCTTCCTTTGCTATTTAAAATTTTAGGCATATACATTTTATCATGCATATGCCTTTATTGATGTTTTTACTTTAAAACTATACAGTTTAATCTGCTGGTGCTGCAAAGGTGTCAAGTTTTCCTGTTGCAGAATGATAAACCGCAGTTAAAGTTTTTCCATTTTTATCTTTTGGTACTAAAGTTATAGTTGCATCTTTTGTAGTTTCATCATAGGTTGCTGATGCATATGAACTATATTGATCCTTTTTTAATTCATCTGGTAAAGTTTTAGCTACATATTCACCTACTGATTCTGAAATTGGTGTTGTAGCAGCAGTATTAGTATATTTTTCTTCATAATATCCTGATACTAAATCATTAACTGCTAAACTAACTTGTTCTCTAGCATCTGCTACTTTAGCAGTAATTCCTGCTTCTGTAGCTCTTTTCAACAAGCCATGTTCCCCTGTTAACATTACTATTGATATTCCTGCTAAAATTAATAATACGATAATTGTAATTACTAAAGCTATCAAAGTGATACCTTTTTGATTTTTCATAATACATCTCCCTCCTTTTCCTAATTTTTTTGTTTTATATTTAAGTTATATAAATATAACGTTAATAACTTATTTTATTTTGTTCCTTTATCTTGAAAAAAGTGCCCTTCTGATGGTGCTGTAGTTTCTTTACTAGAGCTGGCATTATTAGCAGTTCCAGTAGCCTTTGTGTTTTTATTTGCTTCTGAACTTGTTTTAGTTGTAGTTGTTGTTTTATTATCTGTTTTATTTTCAGGTTCTACATTTTCTTCATAGGAAGAAAATGGATTTGCTTTTCCTGGATTATATTTATTAATATTCTTATAATTGTTTAAATCTGATGAATTAACTTCATAAGTCATTATTACTTGGCTATCATCTATATTTTCTGCATCTTTTAGTTCTTGTTTTACATCTTCTGGCGTTGTATAAGAAACTGGTTCAGGTATTACTTTTGATATAGGAACATAATCATATAATAATAATCCTAATACTACTATTATAGCTAAACATAATAACAGTATAATAATTATTTCTTTAAACACTGTCTTTACCATTTTTCCAACTCCTTTTATTGTTTTGTTTGGTTTTCTGTGGTATTTGTTGATGTTGTTGTATTGTTATCTACAGAAGTATTACTTTTCTCTTGCCTTGTTGTATCAGTTACTATGCTTGATGTATCAACATCTACTATATATATATCTTTACATACAAAAGTTGCTTGTAAAGTTTTTTCTTCAGTTGATGGCATAATTTTAAAGTTTTCTATTTTGAAACCTAAAGTAGTATCATTTTCAATATCTGATATAAAATCAGTTATTGAAATATAGCTACCATTAACAGTGAATCTTAAATTGTAAGTTTCTCTAAGATTGTTTGAGCCTTTTGTTACATCCATTTTTATTACTGCACCTTCATTTGTTGCATAATTTCCTATAGTTACCCACAAAGTTTCTATTTCATATTTTTGTATTTGTGATGTAATTTGCTCATTATTTTGATTATTCATTATTGTTAAATCTTCATAATTCTTTTTTTCCGTTTTTAATTTTTTTATATTTTCTTCTAAGTCCTTTACTGCTTGTTTATAATTAACCTGAGATAATCTTTTTGCCTTTTCTAATTTTGTGTCTAAGTTATCATTTTCTTGCTTTATTCCTTTTATACCTAAAATTTCTATATCCCATATTTTTGTCCCCTCAAAAATTATATAAACTGATAATATTACTAATAAAATTATTAAGCTAGATAATAATAATTTTTTCATGGTAAATCTCCTTCTATTTTTACTAAAACAACCTCCTGTTCCTTTTGCCCTGCTGTTGAAGTAACATTTGTTAGTATTACATCTGTTTTTATTTTTGCTTTTAAATAGCCTAATTGTTCATATTTATTTGATTTGGCATTTATTATAATATGTGTGTCATTTATATTTTCAATAGAAGTTAATTGAACATTTTCTGGAATAATAGACATTATTTGATTTAACAAATTAGGTATTGCATTTCTAGTTCTATTTCTTAAAGCTAATGTTTCCTTTGCATCTTGTATACTTCTTATTAAATTGGTATATTCGTTGGTTTTTGTTTTAATCTTTTCATTATCTTTATTTACTAATGCTATCTGTTGATTTGTATTACTTATTGATTTATTTACTTCTTCATCTTTCTTATTAATTTGTTTTACTATTAGTATCGAAAATATATTGTATATAAGAATTATCATTAGAATAAATCCAATTCCTCTTACTAGATTAACTTCAATCTTATCAAGTTTTTTACCTAAATCCCAATTAAGAATTCCTTTTTTGTTTATATTACCTTTTTTTTCCTTTGTTTCTCCTATTTCCTTTGTCATCCAATCTGGTAAATTTTCTATTAGACTTGTCTTTTTAAAGTTTATCCCCTCTATTCCTTCTCCTAATCCCATTATAGCTAGCGAAATAGCAGAATTTACTTCTATATAGTCTTTTATATTTACATCTCTTGTATTTTCAATAAAATATGGTTTTAATATCTGGCAATCGGTTTCAGATATATATTCCTGAAAATATAAATCAATATTATTTATTAGTGAACCTGTTCCAGTAAGGTATACTTTTGAAATTTTTTCTGTACTCTCTTCTACTATTTTTTGTGTTTTTATTGCAATTTCATATAAGGTTGGCATTATATCTTCAAGATAGCTTACGTCTACATCTTGCAATTCTTTTCCTTCTGAAGTGTAAATTGTTGTATTTTTACAAATTTCATAAGCTTTTGCATAAGAATTTTCTTTTAAGTTTATTTTTGATAAAAAATCTGAACTCCCTTCTTCCAAAAGGTCTGCCTTGATTATTTGATTATCTATTACAGTTGTTATTGTTGTTTTTTCTTCTATATTTACTATTACATAATTTTCGTCTTTTTCAGGCTCTATAAGATTTGGAATTGACATTGGCACTGGTATTATATTAGTTAGTTTATATTTTTCCATTTGCTGAATTCTTCTATTAATTCCTATTTTACTTTCTGATATAAGAATTACTTTAATTTTATCTTTATCTAATTGATGATCTGCAATTGCATATCGTGTTTCAAATACATTAGAATTATAGCCTTTTTCAGAACAATATGTGTCAAACTCGGTTTGTATTGCTTTTTCTAAGTCTTTTTTTGTTAATAAAGAAAACATGTCAAAGTAGTTATACTTTTCACCTGATAAATTAAGGCTTATTGGTGTTTTTTGGCTATAAGTTTCTTCTATGATTTGATTAATAGCATTAGAAATATTTTCATAAAACATTACTCCAAAGGTTTCTACTTTTAAGTCTTCATGGACTTTAGAAACTTTTGCATATTTAATTAAATGTTCTTCTATATATAGTCCAAGGCAACTTGACATATTTTACTCCTTAAATTTTTACTATAATTTATAATTCTCATTTTTTATATTTTAATTCTTAAATTATTTCTCATTTTTATTACATTTCTTGCTTTTTCTTTACAAATATAGTTATATTCTATTTTTTTTTTTATAAAAGGTCAACATTTTTAATGTAAGTGTAATATAATCGTAACACAAATGTAATATATTCTTAACATTTTTTAACATTCTTTTACAATTTTTGTAATAAAGAACCCATCTGTATTTTTATTTTGATATATTTTTATACAACCATCTTCTTGAAGGAATTTTTTAAAAAACTTATAATTATTATTTAATTTAATTTTTTTTATTTTGAATTCTTTATTTTTCTTTAAAAATTCTTTTATAATATTTTCATTTTCATCCATTATTATACTACAAGTTGAATATACTAACTCTCCACCGTTTCTTTAAGTATTTAGAACAATTTTGTAAAATTTCTTGCTGTATCTTAGTTATTTCTTGTATATCTTCTTTTTTTCTTTTCCATTTAATATCAGGCTTTCTTTTTAGAACTCCTATTCCCAAACAAGGAACATCTAATAAAATCTTATCAAACTTTTCTTTATAAACTTCATAATATTTACTAGCATCTTTTTCTTCTAGTTTTATATTTTTTATTTCTAATCTCTTTGCATTTTCTTCTACTAATTTTAGTCTACTTTTATGAATATCCCATGCTATAATTTCACCTGTATTTTTCATAATTTCTGCTAAATAAGTTGTTTTACCACCTGGTGCACTACATGCATCCAATACTTTTTCACCTTTACTTGGGTTTAAGATTCTTGAAACTAAGCCTGCTACTTCATCTTGTATTGTGAAAAGTCCAGCTTTAAATCCTTCAATATTCTCTATATTTTTAGTTTTATTTAAAACTAAAAAATCTTCTAATATTCCTTCTTCTATTTCATAATTTTCATTTTTTAGCTCTTTAATTAAATTTTCTTTGTTAATTTTTAGATTATTTACTCTTATAGATACTTTTGGCCTTAGATTAGAATTCCTACAAATCCTTTCTACTTCTTCTATATTATTATTTTTTAAAAGCTCTTCAAGAATCCAAATAGGCATTGAACTAGTTTTAGAAATTCTTTCTTGGTCATCTTCTATCTTATAGAGTTCTTCATAATCTTTTTTTTCTATTTTTCTTAGAATTGCGTTAACAAAATTAGCACTACTTTTATGACCATATCTTTTTGCTAAATTTACACACTCATTTACAGCTGCTGATTTTGGTATTCTGTCTAAAAATATTATCTGATAAATTCCTAATCTTAATATTTGTAAAATCCATGGAGATATTTTTTTTAGTTTGATTTTAGAATATTTATTAATTATTGCATCTAAAGTTAATCTCCATGTAGTTACTCCATATACAAGTTCAGATATAAAACCTATGTCTCTTGCATCAATTTTATCTATATTGCTTTTTATTATTTCGTCTAAAGCAAGATTAGAGTAAGCATCTTTCACATTTATTTCATATATAGCTTTTAAAGCAATCTCTCTTGTTTTATCTATCATTCTAAATCTCCTTTTTTAATTTCTATATAAGTTTTTTAAGTTAAAATTATTTTAAAACTTTTTACAGATTATATAATTTTTAAATAAATTTTTCTACAAAATTTGTATATTTTTTCAATATCTAGGAAAAGATATCTTTAAAGAAATTTTTGGAGGTTAACTATGGATATAAAAAAACATTTAATAATAACAGGAAATTCAACTGTTTCATGGAAAGATGCTATTGTAAAAGCAATAGACGAAGCATCTAAAACTATTGATTATTTATCAGAAGTAAAAATTTTAGAACAAAGAGCAAATATAGATGGAAACAAAATATCAGAATACTTTGTAGATTTAGATTTAAGCTTTACTCTTGATTTAGACAGAAAGGAAAATAATTAAAAATTTAGGAGGTAAAAAATGGATCCTTTAGAAACCAAAAAGACATATCAAGAATATGTTGATAAAAAGTCACCAAACTCACCAATATTAAAAAACTGTTTTAATGCCTTTTGGGTAGGTGGACTAATATGTACAATTGGACAAATTATACTTGGAATATGTAAAGAACGCGGATTTGATACAGAAACTTCAGGTACAATTGTTTCAATATTATTAATTGGAATCGCAGCCTTTTTAACAGGTTTAAATCTATTTAATAGAATTGGTAAATTTGCAGGTGCTGGTTCTCTAGTACCAATTACAGGTTTTGCAAATTCTATTGTTTCACCTGCAATGGAATATAAATCTGAAGGTTATGTAATGGGTGTAGGAGGAAAGATGTTTACAGTTGCTGGACCAGTATTAGTATTTGGTATATCTGCTTCTATTTTAGTTGGAATTATATACTTAATATTTAATACTCAAAGCATTACTTTAGTTTAACAATATTATATATTAAAAATATATAAATGTGCTAAAAGCCTTTCTCTTTTAGCAAAATTTAAGGAGATGATTTTTTGGAAAAGGTAGGAAAACAAACTATCAAATTTAATACACCACCAACTATTGTAGAATGTGCAAGTATAGTTGGTCCTAAGGAGTCTGAACGGTCCTCTTGCAAAATACTTTGACCAAACCTTAGATGATGAATTTTGGGGAGAAAAGACGTGGGAAAAAGCTGAAAGTAAAATAATAAAAGAGACTGTCAATACAGTAATTTCTAAATCTGGCATTCCAGCTGACCAAATTGATTGTATGTATGCAGGTGATCTTTTAAACCAATGTATTTCTTCTAGTTTTGGTTTAAGAGAATTATCTATACCTTTTTTTGGCGTATTTGGAGCATGTTCAACCTTTGTTGAATCTATGTGTTTAGGTGCAATTGCTATAGAAAGTTTTGCAAATAATGTATTATGTGCAACTTCAAGTCACTTTTGTAGTGCTGAAAAACAATTTAGATTTCCTTTAGAACTCGGAAATCAAAGACCACCTACAAGCCAGTGGACTGTTACTGGTTCAGGTGCTGCTATTTTATCTAAAGATGGTCAAGGTCCTTTTATAACTCATATTACACCTGGTAAAATTGTTGATATGGGAATAAAAGATGCTAATAATATGGGTGCAGCAATGGCTCCAGCCTTTGCTGATACTTTAATTACCCATTTTTTAGATACTGGAAGAAATCCTAGTTATTATGATGCTATAATTAGTGGTGATTTAGGTCATGTTGGAAAAGATATTGCTATAGATATTGCTAAAACTCAAGGCTATAATATTAAGTCAAATTATAATGATTGTGGCGTTCTTATTTTTGATAAAAATTCACAAGATACACACAGTGGTGGCAGTGGCTGCGCTTGTTGTGGTACAGTTTTTTCTGGATATTTATTTAAACAATTAAAAGATAAAAAGTTAAAGAAAATTCTGTTAATAGCTACTGGTGCATTAACAAATGCTACTACTTCTCAACAAGGAGAATCTATTCCTGGTATTGCACATGCAATAAGTATAGAAATTTAAGTAAAGGAGAACTCTTATGGATATTAATTGGGCAAATGTTTTTGATTGGATGATGTTACTTAAGTGTTTTGTAACAGGTGGAATTATTTGTATTATTGGTCAAATTTTAATTGATAAAACTAAACTTACACCTGCTAGAATTTTGGTTATTTTTGTAACTACTGGTACAATTCTTGGTGGTCTTGGTATTTATAAATATTTAGTTGATTTTGCTGGTGCTGGTGCTACTGTTCCTCTTACTGGTTTTGGCTATAACCTTGCTAAAGGTGCTATTGAGGGCGTTCAACAAAGTGGTTTAGTTGGTGCTTTTACTGGTGGCGTTAAGGCTTCTGCTGGTGGTATCGCTGCAGCTATTTTCTTCGGATATTTGGCTTCTTTGATTTCAAAACCTAAAATGAAAAAACAATAAAAAAAAGTTTTAAGAATTTCTATGCAATAGTAATTGCTTAGAAATTCTAAGAAACTCAATAATTATCTTGTACAGAAAGTTCTCCTAGTAGGAGAACTTTCCTACAATATAAAAAAAATGATTGTATTTTTGCAATCATTTTTTATTTTTTATGCTTTTTTTGCAATTTCTGCAATTTCTGTAAAGGCTTTTGGATCTGTTACTGCTATTTCAGCTAACATTTTTCTATTAATTGTAACGTTAGCTTTTTTTAGTCCTGCTATCATTTTACTGTAGGTTATACCATTCATTCTTGCTGCTGCATTTATTCTTGCTATCCATAGTTTTCTAAAGTTACTTTTTTTGTCTTTTCTTCCTACATATGCATATGATAAGGATTTTAATACTGCTTGATTTGCATTTCTAAATCTATAGTGTTTTGCTCCATAATATCCTTTTGCTTGTTTTAATATTTTTTTGTGTCTTGCTCTTGTTGTTCTTGCTGTTTTTACTCTTGCCATTTTTTAATCACCTTCCTTAACTTTTTTCTCTTATTTTTTATCCACCATATGGTAATAATTTTTTGATTGTATTTTTACAACTTTTGTCTGCATATCCATTTTGTATTTTTCCTGATTTCTTTTGTCTTTTTGTTTTGTTTGCTAATAGGTGTCTTCTATTTGATTTTGTTCTTTTAACTTTTCCTGTTGCTGTTAAACTATATCTTTTATTAGCAGCTCTATTTGTTTTTAATTTTGGCATTTGCCATCTCTCCTTTCGTTTCTTTTTATTTTATTTTATTGTAAATTTAAGCATTTTTCTTTGCTAAAATTGTAAACATATTTCTTCCTTCTAATTTAGGCTGTTTCTCAACTACTGATATTTCTTTTAGTTCTTCTATAAATCTGTTTAGTACTGTTTCTCCTGCTTTTGAGTTGTTTACTTCTCTTCCTTTAAATCTTACTGTTATTTTTACTTTGTTTCCTTCTTCTAAGAATTTCTTTGCATTTTTTGCTTTGAAACTGAAGTCGTGTTCTTCAATATTAGGAGTAACTCTTATTTCTTTTATTTCTAATACTTTTTGCTTTTTCTTTGCTTCTTTTTCTTTTTTTGCTTGTTCAAATTTGTATTTGCCATAGTTCATTATTTTACATACTGGTGGATTTGCATTTGGTGATACTAGTACTAAGTCCAAGTCTTTTTCTTCAGCTTTTTGTAAGGCTTCTTCTAAAGAAATTATCCCTACTTTTTCTCCGTTATCTCCTATTAGTTGTATTTCTTTTGCTTTGATTTGCCTATTTGTTGGTAATTCTTGTTTTATATAAAACACCTCCAATAAAAAAAATTGACTTTTGTTACAAGTCAATTGCCAATATAAATATAGCATAAAACATGCTAAAATTATTGTATTTCTAACCTTTTTCTTTTAGATAAGGTGAGAAGTTTTGACTTCTTCTTGTAACATACATAATTTTACCATGTTTTATTACTGTTTGTCAAGCTTTATATCTTATTTTCTTAATTTTTTATTTTCTCTATTTATCCTTAAATATATAAGTACTTTATTACTTTGTTTTTTATTTCTAGTAGCTATAAAGTTATCTTATCAGTAGAAACACAACCATTTCCACCTGCTCCACCAGTTGCTGAGCTTTCGTTTGCACTACCACCTTTTGCTTCTATATTTCCTAGATTTGACTCATCTAATGAATAAAATAGGTTTATGCTTCCTCCTCCTGAACTCCCCCCAGATGCACCAGCAGAAGCCTCATTTTGTACACCATTTGCTTGTATACTAGCATTATTATTTAGAAGCTTTGCATATATAATAAGTAATCCCCCAGTTCCAGAAAGTCCGATTGCTTCCATCTGGACCAGCATGTGCTCCTCCTATTGTTCCTACTCCTCCGTCCAGCACTTACCCATTGGGAATTAAAGTTTTCTCCTGATGCTGCATATCCACCTATTGTACCACTAGGAGCAGAAGCATAGGCATGTCTAAAATAATTTGTATAAGCACCACCGCCACCTGCACCTCCTGAATATGATGTTCCTGCACCTCCTGCTCCACCTGCAGCAGATAGAACTCTTCTATCAGATCTAGAAGCTCCTGCTCCACCGCCACCGAGTTTCTCTTCCTTCTCCATCCTTTCCTGTATATCCTTTTATTATACCATTTCGAACAGTTGACATTGCTACACCAGATGCACCTGAAGTAGGAACAAAATATCCATCATAGCAACTATCCTTTGACCATAAATAAACATTTTCTCCTTCTGTTGCATGAGTTCCTCTTGCTGTTTGAGATATTATTCCGTTATTGGTTAATTCTCCACTACAATATACAAACAATCCTTTTATTTTTGTAACCTCACCTTTAACACCACTTGGACTTGTCTCAGAATAGGTAGAAGTTGATAAAGTTCCATTTACTATTAGATTTCCATCACATTTTAATACTGCCATTGCTTGTGTTTGTTTTTCATCTATAGTAATTCCTTCTGCAGTTCCTATTTCTAAATCGTTAATTGTATATGTATTTGTTGAAGCATTATAGAAACCACCATATTCACTTATATTATTTTCATCCAAATAGGTTACTTCAAAATTGTATTTTATTCCAAAAACTGATGTACTATATATTCCACTTTTATTTACCTTTTCATCTGATATATATCTCACAATTCCTCTATTTTGATCTTCCCATACTGCATATAATATTATTTCTTCACTATTACTTGAATTTGAATAATCATTTCCTTTTAAATATTCTGGTTCTCTTGCTGTTTTATCTTCTGACCATCCCCAAAATACATATCCCTCTCTTATTGGTTGCTGTGTTGTTAATACAGTTTTCGTAGGTCCAATAAATATCTTCTCATCTTTTGGAGAATTTATACCACTATTTGGATTGTATTTTATTGTATAACATGTCCTCCTATTAATT
Source organism: uncultured Clostridium sp. (assembly GCA_947245515.1). Taxonomy (GTDB): domain Bacteria; phylum Bacillota; class Clostridia; order TANB77; family CAG-508; genus CAG-269. The sequence goes on from CAMXQV010000018.1 coordinate 10,760, forward strand.
ATAGTTCCATCTTCTGTTGCTATTTTAAATACCTTATCTATATCCTCTTTTTCAAATTCATAATCAATTGCTACTTTTTGCTTTGCCTTTTCAATTGTTATTACTTTTGTTTCACTACCCTTTGTCTCAGGATATTCTATACTTTTTATTAAATTATTTTCATCTTTAGATGTAAATATTATTACACCTTTATAGGCTTCCTCAGTCTCTTCTTTTATATTTACTTCAATATTTATTAATTCATTTTTTTCTAATGCTGATAGCTTTCCATTAAGGTTTCTAATAGTATTTCGATTTAAAAAAATAAATGCATATACTACTAATAATATTATTAATATTGTAATTATTATTGTAACAACTACTTTTTTATTTTTCATTTAATAAATATCTCCCTCATTTATTTTCATTTCATTTTTTATTATTTTATTTCAAATTTTTTTTAATGTAAATATAATTTTATTTAATTTACTGTTTTTATTGTAAATTAGTTTTCATAATGTTTTCAAAATAAAAATATTTTTACAAAAAAATAGCTTCTTTTACTTAAAAGTTTCCATTTTTTATTACATATTTTGAAACAACATAGATAAATACCTTTTTAAGAATTTATTGTTATTATGGAATATATAATAGTACCTATGGATTGAATTGCAAATAAATTTAAAATATTTGAGGTTAACAAATTATTTGTTGCTTCAACAACTCCTAAAATATCATCTATATTTTGTTGTTTGTAATGCTTTTGTGCTTCGAAAAAAGTAATTAATTCAGGAATACTTGTAATAAAACCTAAAAAAATTCCTATTATTGCTTGAGAAATATTAAATTTATTACATAAACTCTCTAATACTTTACCTAAAGCATTACCCACGATAAATAATAATATACTAGTAAATACTAAAGATGTTATATATCTAAAAATCTTATTTTTGTTATTTCTTTCCCACTTTTCCTCTTCTTCGATTTGTTTTTCTAATATTTCATCTTCTTTTTTCAAATACAATTTATGAGCATTATTGTTTAAAAAAGTGAATAATGCATATAAAATTATAAAAATTGGAACAATCGCTATATTTACTTCAATTTTTGTACATATTAAAATAATTGGAAGTATTATAGTTATTAATACTAATATGATATCTATTTTTATTGCTTTATTGTTAAAAGCTTTCTGGTTCTTATTTAAAAAAATAGCTAATATATATTGTATAATGTTAATAACATTTGAACTTAAAACATTGATAATGCTAGCACCAACTAAACCTTTGAAACTTGATGCACAAATAGTTAATAACTCTGGCATTGAAGTAGCATATCCAGCCACATCTCCAACTGTCTTTGGTTTTAGGTTTAAGCTTTCTGCAAGCTTTCTTAGTGTTTTTACTAGTATATATTTAGAAATTAAAACAATTAAACCAGAATAAACTATAAACTTAATTATCTCAATAAACATTGTTGTTCTCCTTTATTTATAGTTTACCCTGATTTTATATTTTTATAACCTTAACAAGTTGACAACAAACTTATTAAGCTTGTATTTATTTAATTGCTTCTAATACACTCTCATAGCCTGGTAAAATAGCATTTTCTATTTGCTCATCCTCTGTGTTCATTTTCCATTTTCCATCTTCTCTAGTTAGTTTTATAGAAACTTCATTTGTTATTGTTTCTATACTTTCTGAAGCATATTGCTCTTTAAAAGTCTCTAATAATTCTGAATTAAAATCATCTTCTGACATCTTTCCAAAAGTTTGTGAAAGAGCCATTGAAAATACTTTTTTCATGTAATTTTCAAATACTTTTTTTAAGTCTTTATTACTAATCTTTAATTTTATTTCGCCTTCTGTAAAATTGACATTTGTAGAAATTATTTCGTATTCTAAATTGCTTAACATAGCTTTAGTAATTTCTTCTGTGTTTTCGTCTGATTCTTCTTCCTCTGTGTCTGTACCTAAATAATTTTTAATTTGTTCATAATCCCCTGATTTTAAAGCTGTAAAAGCCTTGTTTATTTCATTTATTGCACTTGTTTTTAAATTATTTAAAGTTATAAAATATATACCAATTGCTATTGCTATTATTACTAAAATAGAGCTTATAGCTATTATTATTTTTTTACTACTTGAATTTTTATTGTTTGGTTTACTATCTTGGGGCTTTTTGCCTTCTGTTTTTATTGTATTTACTTTATTAGCTTCTTGTTTAGGCTGTTCTTTTATTTCTGCTTCCTGTTCTTCTTTAGTTTTTTGATTTGATATTTCTTGTTCTTCCTTTCCTTTTTCTTCTTTATTTGTATCATTTTTTATTTCGTCCATTTTTTCTTCTACTTTTTTACTTTCTTCTGTATATGTTACTTCTTTTTCCTTTGTACTTGTCTCCTTTGACTCGTCTTCTTGTTCTTTTACCTCTTTTTTATCTGTTTTTTGTTCTTCTATCTTTATTTTTTCTTGCTCTTTTTTATTTTCTTCTTTTATTTCTATAGCTTTTTCTTCTTTTTTGTTTTCTTCTTTTTCTTGTTCTTGTTCATTTAATATTTGTTCTTTATCTTTTAATTCTTCTTTTTTCTCCATTTTTTTACTCCTTTTTTTTGTATACTATAACATAGGTTTTAAAAAAAGAAAAGATATATTTTACATTTTTTCTTAATTAGTATATTTCTTATATAGCAATCCTCAAAAATGTAAACGATCGCCTTAATTATCTTGCTATTACCTAAAAAATATTGTATAATATCAAATAAATTAAAGGAGGGTGTTAAAAAATGAAAAATGTAGAAGCTGGAGAAATATATTGTCATTTTAAAGGACATTATTATTATGTAATATGTATAGGCTTAGATTCGGAAACTAGAGAAAGAATTGTAGTATATCAACACCTTGATGGGACAAGAGAAATTTGTACACGTCCTGAAAAAATGTTTCTAGAAGAAATACCACAAAGAGCAGACAATATAACAGGACAAAAAAGAAGATTTGAATTAGTACAAAATATTGATAAGGAGGTAACAAAATATGATAGACCTTAAATTCTTAAGAGAAAACCCTAATATAGTAAAAGAAAATATCAAGAAAAAATTTCAAGAATATAAGCTTAGCTTAGTAGATGAAGTACTTGAACTAGATGAAAAATATAGAGAAATAAAGCTCAAAGGAGACAATTTAAGAAGTCAAAGAAAATCACTAAGTTCACAAATAGGTGGTTTAATGCAGGAAGGGAAAAAAGAAGAAGCAGAAAAAATAAAAAAACAAGTAACAAAAATAAATGAAGAATTAACAGAAAATGAATCCCTAGAAAATACTTATGCTGAAGACATCAAAGAAAGAATGATGAAAATACCAAACCTTCTTCATGAATCAGTTCCAATTGGTAAAGATGATAAGGAAAATGTAGAAATAGAAAAATTTGGTGAACCTATTGTTCCAGACTATGAAATACCTTTTCATGGTGAAATATTAGAAAATTTAGGCGGTCTTGATTTAGATAGTGCAAGAAGAGTTGCTGGTCAAGGCTTTTATTATCTAATTGGAGATATTGCAAGATTACATTCTGCTGTTTTAACTTATGCTAGAGACTTCATGATTAATAAAGGTTTTACCTATTGTATTCCACCTTATATGATTCGTAGTGATGTTGTAACAGGAGTTATGAGTTTTGAAGAAATGGATGCAATGATGTACAAAATTGAAGGAGAAGATTTATACTTAATAGGAACAAGTGAGCACTCTATGATTGGTAAATTTAAAGACCAAATCCTAAAAAAAGAGGACATGCCATATACCATGACTTCCTACTCTCCATGCTTTAGAAAAGAAAAAGGTGCACATGGAATTGAAGAACGTGGAGTATATAGAATCCATCAATTTGAAAAACAAGAAATGATAGTGGTATGTGAACCAGAAGACTCATGGGAATGGTATAACAAAATGTGGTCTTATACTGTAGAATTTTTTAGAAGTATGAATATTCCTGTTAGAACTCTAGAATGTTGTAGTGGAGATTTAGCTGACTTAAAAGCAAAATCTTGTGATGTTGAAGCATGGTCACCAAGACAACAAAAATATTTTGAAGTTGGAAGTTGCTCTAACCTAACAGATGCTCAAGCACGTAGACTTGGAATTAGAATTAAAGGAGAAAACGGAAATTATTTTGCACATACTCTAAACAATACAGTTGTAGCACCTCCTCGTATGTTAATTTCAATAATAGAAAATAACTATCAGCCAGATGGAAGTATTATAGTTCCAGAAATCTTAAGACCTTATATGGGTGGTCTTGAAAAGATATCAATAAAATAATAATTAAAAGGATGTTGAAATATGAATAATTTAAAAAATAGATATAGTTTTTATACTTTAAAAAATAGTCAAGATTTTATGGATCTATATTCAAAAAATACAGAAAAAAAGGAAAAAATCACACAAAAATATTATTTGCCTACAAATACACAAGAAGAAACTAACTTTTTTACCTACAAGAAGATTTATCAAGAATATTCCTATAAATCTGGCATTTCTAAAGTTTTTCATGATTTAGAAAAAAATAAATTGGAATTATTATATAACCGAGATAAGGACATGTCAAATTTCTTTGATTTAAATGGTGTGTATCTAGCTAAAGAAACAGAAAAAGGTTTAAAAAAATTGTTTTATATTACTAAAGATGAATTTTTGTATAAAAGTAAAATTAATGACAAATATAATTGTCTTGAAATTATTAAAGATTATAAATTTACTGATATTACTTCCTCACAAAGGTACTTTGATAGATTTAATAAAATCAATATTCAATATAAAATGATTTCAAATTATATACCAGCCTTAAATTTTCTTAAAAGTATTTTACAAACTGCTTATAAATTTATTGCTACAAGAACTTTAAGTGAAGAAATGCAACTTGATTTGATCCAAAATTATATGGTTTTAACGAAATTAGGCAAATCGTGTCATGGCTCTGTAAAATTAGTTTCAGACCTAGTTTTTAAGCCTTATGATATTGATTTAAGAAACTTTTGTTGTCAATTAGAACAAAAAATAAATAATATAGAATATTTATTAGATATATATTTAGATAAAGATAAGGAAAAATAAAGGGAGAACATAAAATGTTAGTTAAAAATCCAAACTTTGAAATTTCAGCAGTTAGTTCAAAACAATACCCTAAAAATGGATTACCTGAAATAGTTTTAGTAGGAAAATCTAATGTTGGAAAATCAAGTTTTATTAATACAATGATTAATAGAAAAAAATTAGCTAGAACAAGCAGTGAACCTGGTAAAACAAGACAAATCAACTTTTATAATATTGACGATATCTTTTACTTTGTAGATTTACCTGGTTATGGTTTTAGTAAGATGTCAAAAAAAGAACAAGAGCAAGTTGGACAATTTATAGAAAAATACTTATTTAACAGAAACGAAATATCACTTATTATTTTTTTAATTGATATTAGACATACTCCAACTGCAAACGATAAATTAATGTACAATTATATAATTTCATCTGGTTTGCCTTTTATAATTTTGGCTAATAAAGCTGATAAAATTGCAATTACTAAAGTTGAAAAAACTGTAACATACTTACAAAAATGTATTAATCCTATTGGAGATATTATTACTCTTCCATTTTCTTCTGAGCGAAAAATATATCAAGATGAAATTTGGAAAATAATTGATAAATATGTTAATTAAAATTTTAGAAAATCACGTAGACAATTAACTATTAATTCTACGTGATTTTTTGATTAAATATTTTTATCTATATTAGGTAATAATTGTTTCTTTCTTGAAACAACTCCCTCTAAAAAGGCTCTATTATTTTCTAATTTTTTATTAAACGCTTTTTTTATAACTTCATCTACGTTTTTTCCTAATGCGATAATCTCAGAATTACTATTTAATATATCTGTAATTGCTAAAATCATTAATTCTAAGTTATTTTTTTCCATTTCATTTTTCATTGCCTTTTCTAATTCATTTTGTCTTTTTACTACACTTTGAATATCTACAGTGTTAACTTGTGCAATTGCAAACTTTCTTCCATCTCTATCCATTTTTTTAGCATCTAAATTAACTAATTCTTCAGCTGAAAAATCATCTAAATCTGTTCCTGCTTTTAACATATCTATACCATATGTATTTATATCTATATTTGCAATCTTCGCTAATTCTTCTAATGCTTTTTTATCTTGCTCTGTAGTTGTTGGTGATTTTAATAATAAGGTATCTGAAATTATACAACTAGCCATAAGTTTTGCTTCTTTTTGCTCTATTTCAAGCCCTAAACTTTTAAATTCTTCAAATAGAATTGTAGCAGTACATCCATATGGTTTTGCAGTATAATATAATGGTTCAGAAGTTCTAAAATTACCTATTCTATGATGATCAACAACTTCTATTATTTTGGCACCTTCAATTCCATCTACACTTTGTGCAAAGTCGTTATGATCTACTAATATAACTTCTTGACCTTCATCTATTTTTTCGATTAAATCTGGTTCTTTTATTCCTAAATGATTTAATACATATTGTGTTTCTTTATTTATTTTTCCTAGTCTAACTGCTTTTGTATAATTTATACCTTTCTTCTTGTCTAATATTTCATGAACTATACTTGAACATATTGTATCTGTATCTGGACTTTTATGTCCAAAAATTAAAATTTCTTTCTCCATATATTTTTCCTCCTTTTATAAATCTTATAAATTTAATTTCTATTCCCATCTTTTTTATTTTACTTTTTTATTATATTTTCTTACTCTCTTTTTGTCAATATTTGCATGGCAATTCTTCAGATTTTTTAAGTTATCTACTCGTTTCAGAAGTATTCTGATTCTTTATTTTTTAGTGGCTCTGAGGTAACTGTAAGGTTGCCCTGGAACTATTCAAAAATCATGTTAAATTTCCTAGTAAATCCTCTAACTCTCGCTTAGTAAAATCATACTGCTTATTGCAAAAATGGCAAACAAGTTCTGCCTTTCCATCTTTTCTTATAATATCTTCTAATTCTTCTTTTCCAATAGTAAGTAAGCCATCTGCCATATGTTCTTTAGAACAATCGCACTCATAAATTGGAACTACGTTATCTTTAATTATTTCTATATTCTCATCACCAGTAATTTTCTTTGCAATATCATGTAAACTCATTTCTTTATCCAACATTTTTGACATTGCACCAGCTTTAAAAACTGCTTGTTCTATTTTTGATATTTCTTCCTCTGTGCTTCCTGGCATTAATTGAATTAAATAACCACCACTTGATTTTACTCCATCTTTATTTACTAAAACTCCTAAAGCAACTGCTGATTCTCTTTGTTCTGAATTCATAAAATAATTAGCAAAATCTTCTGCAATTTCTCCAGATACTAAAGGAGAGATACCAATATAAGGCTCTTTCATTCCTACATCTTTTATTACATTAATGTACCCTTGTGTTCCAACAGCTTCTCCTACATCTAATTTTTCCATATCCTTTAGGGGTATATCTACATAAGGATTTGATACAAAGGCCTTAACTCGTGGAAAATTATTTGCAACTGCTACCATCATCCCCAAAGGTCCTGAACCTTTAATTTGCAAGGTTAATTTGTCATGTGAACCTTTCATTTCTGTCCCCATAATAGATGCCATTGTTATTACTCTTCCTAAGGCTGCAGTTGCTACTGGACTTAAGTCATGAGTTATTCTAGCTTTTTCTACCATTTCTGTAGTATTTGCACATATTACTAAAACTTTTTTATCATATGCTAAAAACTTCATTATTTTATCTGCCATTTTCCTTCACCTTTCTATATTTAACAATTTTATATAAAAATTCTTACTAATAATTTATTTATACACATAAAAACTACTAGAACTAAGAAATGTACGCAGTTCACACTGTGTACAAAATCTAAAATTTGCCATATTTATTGAAATCTTGCAACAATATTAATAAAGAAGGTAATATATTTTATATAAATTTTATTTTTTTACATAAACTGTTTTGGTATCATAAGCCAATTCTATATTTTCTTCTCTTAATATTTTCATAATTTTATAATTAATATTTTCTTTTTCTGCTAAATAGCTTGGGTAATCAACTGACTCTGTGTAACTACAAACTAATATGTTTATTCCCTTATCATTTATTTCATCAAATTTTACGATTATAGAATCATCATAAATTGCTTCTCTAGCTTGTAACATCTCTTCTACTCTTGTTTTGAATTTTTCTAATTTTTCAAAAGGTGTATCTATTTGTATGCATAAATTTGTTCTATATCTTCTCTTTTCCATTTTGCTCCAGTTTATAATTGATGAATTTGATATAATCGAATTTGGTATATTTACTAAAGAGTTTTCAAAAGTACGTATTCTTGTACTTCTAAAAGTAATGTCTTCTACTGTACCTTCGTAGTTATCCATTTGAATCCAATCTCCAACTACAAAAGGCTTATCCATAAATATTACTAATCCACCAAATAGGTTTTTAGCAGTATCTTGTGCAGCCAGTGTTACAATTACACCACCAATTCCTAAACCTGCTACTAGTCCATTTAAATTTACTCCTAATAGAGTTATTGCAATAAATCCAGCTAGTATATATATAACTGCTCTTACTATTTTTAGTATAAAATCAAACCTTGTGTCATCCTCATCTTTATTTAGTTTTTCCTTTAAAGTTTTTACTAAGGTTGATTTTGGAGTAAAGCTCTCTGACACTCCCCTCGCAAAGGTAATTACACTAGCTATTTCAAAAGCTTTTGTGAATAGCTTCATAAGTTTTTCACTAATATTTAATGGCTTTTCTAAAAATAATATTGCTATATAAAAACCTAATAATATAAAAATTACTTTTAATGGCTTGTAAAAAGCACTTTCTTTTATCTTTTTTGAATTTTTTATTCTATATTTAAACATTCTAATAATGATATATGATAAAACTGAGCTAAAAATTCTAAAAAATAATATTATTGCAATAGCAATTAGTAGGTCTATTAGTTGAATTGATGTTATATATTCTATAATTTTTACTATTTGATTCATTATTTTCCTCCATGTTATGCCATGTAGTCTCTGAGTTTTTTACTTCTACTTGGATGTCTTAATTTTCTGAGTGCTTTTGCTTCAATTTGTCTTATTCTTTCACGTGTTACATCAAATTCACGTCCAACTTCTTCTAGTGTTCTTGCTTTTCCATCTTCTAAACCAAATCTTAATTTTAGTACTTTCGCTTCTCTTGCAGTTAGTGTTTCCATTACTTCTTCTAGTTGTGCTTTTAATAGTGTATAGGCTGCTGCATCATGAGGTGCTGGTGAATCGTCATCTTGAATGAAGTCTCCTAAGTGACTGTCTTCTTCTTCTCCTATTGGTGTTTCTAAGGATACTGGGTCTTGTGCTATTTTTTGAATTTCCATTACTTTTTCTACTGGTATTTCCATTTCTTCTGCTATTTCTTCTGGACTTGGTTCTCTTCCTAATTGTTGTAATAAATGTCTTGAGGTTCTAATTAATTTGTTTATTGTTTCTACCATGTGTACTGGTATTCTTATTGTTCTTGCTTGATCTGCTATAGCCCTTGTTATGGCTTGTCTTATCCACCATGTTGCATAAGTACTAAATTTAAATCCTTTTGTATAATCGAATTTTTCTACTGCTTTTATTAATCCCATATTTCCTTCTTGTATTAAATCTAAAAATAGCATTCCTCTTCCAACATATTTTTTTGCTATGCTAACTACTAATCTTAAATTTGATTCAGCAAGCATTTGCTTTGCTTCTTCGTCTCCTTCTAAAATTTTTTTGGCTAGCTCTAATTCTTGATCATAGGTTAATAAGGCTATTCTTCCTATTTCTCTTAAATACATTCTTACTGGATCATCTACATTTATTCCTTCATAGGTTGTTTCTGTTATTTCGTCAAGTTTTAATTCTTCTACTTCTTTTAAGTCTTCAATATCTGGTTCTTCATCTCCATCGTCACTTAATAAATCTACACCTAATTCTTCAAAAGCATCAAATACTTTGTCAATTTGGTCTGGATTAACATCATCTAATTCTAAAGCTAAATCACCATAGGTTATTGTTCCTTTTTCTTTAGCCTTTTTTAGAATCTTGTTCACTTTGTCATCTTTAATATCATTATTCTCTTCTTCCTTATTATTTTTTTCGTTTATTTTTTCTTTTGCTACTTTTCTAGCTTGCTCCATTTTTTCTATTTTGTCTTCTTCTTTTCCTTTTAAATCTTTTTTGCATGCCATTGTTATAATTCACCCCTATTTAATCCTAGCTAAGGTAATAATAGTTTCACTTAGCTCTTTTTCTAATTTTTTCTTTTCTTCTGTATTTATATCTGATTTTTCTAATTCTTCTAAAATTTGAAATTTCCTCTGATTTAGTTTATCTTTTCTATAACTTTGTATTATATCATCTATTGCTTTTTCAATATCTGTTAATTCATAATCGTCTGCCATTATCATGGTTATATGATTTTGTTCTTCTTCTTCTAATTTGTCTAATATACTATTAATATTACTATTTCCTTTTTCTAATTCTTCATACAATTTTTTTGCTATCTTTTGATTTAATTTTTTTTTGAAATCTTCTATTTTTATATTATGTTTTATAACTTGAAAGATATTCAAATCCCCCATTAGTAATATTGCTAGTACTGTATTTTCTCGTTTTATTATAGTTTCTGGCACTTTATCTTGTATTATTTGATGCTTTATTACTGGTTTTGTTTTTTCTAAATTTTTTTCTCCACCTGAGTGTGCATAGGTTAGTTTGTTTACTTCTGCATATATTGCTTCTTTTGAAATGTCATAGGTTTTTGCTATTTTTTCTATATATATTTCTTTTTCTATTGTATTGTCTATTTTTGATATTAATTTTGCTATCTCGTTTAAAAATTTTATTTTGTCGCTTGTGTTATTTAGGTTTAAATCTTTTTTTAAAATTTTGACTTTAAATTCTATGACTGATATTGCCTTTTCTATTAGATTTTGAAATCTTATATTTCCATATTTTATGATGTATTCGTCAGGGTCCTTTGCTCCTTCCATTTGTAAGATTCTTATGTCACACCCCATATTTTGCATAACATCTAATGCTCTTATTTTTGCAGTTAGACCTGCTTCGTCTGAATCAAAACTTAGTATTATTTGCTCTGTGTTTTTTCTTAGTAACCAACCTTGCTGTTGTGTTAGTGCTGTTCCTAAGGCTGCTACTACATTTGTTATTCCTCTTTGATGTAGTGATATTACATCCATATATCCTTCTACTATTAGTATTCTTTTTGTGTCTCCCTTTTTGGCTACATTTAGTCCAAATAAATGCCTTCCCTTGCTATATATAATATTTTCAGGTGAATTGATGTATTTTGGTTTTGTATCGTCTAATACTCGTCCACCAAAGGCTATTACTCTTCCTCGTACATCACATATTGGAAACATTAGTCTGTTTCTATATCTATCAAAGTATTTTCCATTTTCGTTTTTGTTTATTAATCCTGATTCTAGAATTTCTTTTTCTTCAAAGCCTTCTTTTTTTAGTGCTTGATATAGTTCGTCAAATTTTCCTGAATATCCTATTTTATATGATTTTAAGGTTTCGTTTGTTAGTTCTCTTTTTTTGATGTATTCTTGTGCTATTTTTGCTTCTGGTTTGTATAAGTTTTCATGATAATAGTTTGCTGTGAATTCGTTTACTTTGTACACTTTTGCTTTTAGTTCTTCTTTTGCTATGTCTCCTTTGTTTTCTATGGTTGGTAGTTGTAGGTTTGATCTTTCTGCTAGCATTTGTACTGCTTCTATAAAATTTATTCCTTCTATTTTTGTTAGGAAGGTGAATACGTTTCCTCCTACTCCACATCCAAAACAGTGAAATATTTGCTTATCTGGTGATACTGAAAATGATGGTGATTTTTCGTTGTGAAATGGACATAAACCAAAGTAGTTTCTTCCACTTCTTTTTAAATGCATATATTGTGATATGATGTCTACTATGTCGTTTGTTTGTCGTACTTCTTCTATTATTTCATCACTATATCGTGGCATTTTTTCCTCACTTTCTTTTAATATATTTCATTTTTTTGTATACTATTATATTATTCGACGCATTTTACATAAATCCTTCATTTATTTTGACGTTTTTTTTATTTTTTTCTGTCCTTATTATATAAATTTTTACTGTTTAATGAAAGTTTTTGAAGTCTCAAAAGATTATCCTAATAATCTTTATGAGATTTATAAAGTATCACAATAACATTATAAATCGGACAACAAATAAGTAAAAGTAAGTTTACTTATTTGTTGTCCGATTATATTACATTTTTTATTAATTTCTTGTAGGAATTCTAATAACTACCTCTGTACCTTGTCCTACAACGCTTTTAATATCAATAGTTCCACCATTTTTATCTAAAATCTCTTTCGCAATAGAAAGACCTAATCCAGTTCCTCCCATTTCTCTTGTTCGAGCTTTATCTACTCTATAAAATCTCTCAAAAATTCTACTCAAGTCCTCTTCTGGAATACCAATACCATTATCAAAAACTTTTATATAGGCATCATTATATACAAAGCCAACATAAATTTTAATTTCACCCTTTTCTGGAGTATATTTAATACTATTAGTCAAAATGTTTAAAATAACTCTTTCAATATCATATCTATTTGCGAAAACTAGAGGAACATCAGCAGTAACAAAACAACTAACATTATGATTTTTCTTTTTAATTTCTATTTCTAATTTTTCTTGGCAATTCTTAACTAAATCACCTAAATCAAAAGATTCCTTTTGTGTACCTTTTTTATTATTGTCATATCTTGATAAGGTTAGTAAATCTGTTACAAGTCTTGCCATTCTTCTTGCTTCAGTAGCAATAACATTTAAAAATTTTTCTTGTGTTTCTTTATCATATTCTCCTTCTAATAAAGTATCTGCATATCCCATTATTGATGTAATTGGCGTTTTTAATTCATGTGAAACATCTGCCACAAATTCCTTTTGCATGTTATCTAATTGAACATGTTCTGTAATGTCCTGAATAACTGCAATCACTCCATTAGGTCTATCTGTCTCATTTTTAAAAGGTGCAAAAAACACATTTACATATCTATCTTCTACTTTGATTCTTTGCTCAGTTGACGTCCAGTTTTCCAAATATATAATTTTTTCCATATTAATGTTTAATTCAAATTTCTTAAAAATGTCTTCAAAAGTATTATCTTCAGGTCCTATACTTAAAAACTTTTTAGCTGCTGGATTAATTAAAATAATTTCTCCCTTCATATTAAAGGCTATAATTCCATCAGTCATATGAAGCAAGATTGTTTCTATTTGATTCTTTTGTGTAGAAACCTCACTTAACTTATCCTTAAGTTCTGTTGTCATAATCCCAAATACATTTTTTAAATCCTTTACATCTTTATTCTTCTTTCCTTTAGTGTTAGTTTTACTTAAATTCTCATCATCAGTTATCTTTTCTGCACTTTGAATTAATTTGTTCAAGGGATATATTACAAATCTCGATAAGAAAATTGCTATTAACAAGCCTATTACTACAAAAACTATACTAACAATTATTAATATATTTTTTGTATTTATATTTAGCTGATTTAAAATATCAGTAATTTGTTGTATCTCTTGAACTTGTCCATCTTGAACTTGTATATTTATATTATTAATTGAATTAAGAAAAAAAATTCCTAATCCACTAATAATTATTATACCTATTAAAAAGAATACAAGTATAATTTTAAATTGAATATTTTTAAACATCTTCTGACCTCTATTTTACTAATTTTTTAATTTCTTTATATATTTTTTCTTCTGAGTCCTTAGTAGAAACTTTTAAGGCATTTTCACCCATTTCTTTTATTTTATTTTTATGTAGTATAATCTCTTCTATTCTATTGTTTAATTTATTTTCCTCCATTTCATCATCTAAAATTATTTTTGCTGCACCTATTTTTTCAAGTACCTTAGCATTATGGAATTGATGATTATGACTTACATTTGGTAATGGCACTAAGATAGATGATTTTCCTAAATTAGATATCTCTGTAATAGTCATTGCACCACTTCTAGCTACTATAACATCAACAATATTCATTATTTCTTCCATATTATAAATATATGGTAAAACTTTTATTTTCGAAATATTATTTATATTTATTTTATTTTTTTGTAATTCTTCTTTTATAACATCAAATTGCTTTGAACCAGTTGCCCATACCATTTGATAATTCTTATTTAAATTTTTTTCAATAATTTTTATTATGGCATCATTTATTCTTTTGGCTCCTTGACTTCCACCAAAGGCTAAAACTATTGGTTCAGATATATTTAATCCTAATTCTTCAATTATCCTTTTCTTTTCTTCGAATGAATATTCTTTTTTTGCAATTTTTACAGGTGTCCCCGTATATACTATATTTAATGATCCTTTAATTCTAGAAATAGCATCTTCAAAAGATACTAATATAGTATTAGTTTTTTTAGCAAGCATTTTTACAGCTTTTCCAGGAAATGCATTGCTTTCATGTAACATTGTTGGTACTCCTAATTTATGTGCAGAGCTAATAACTGCTCCACAAATATAACCACCTGTACCTATTACTATATCTGGTCTAAATTCTTTTATTATTTTTTTTGCTTGGCTAAAACCTCTAACAGTTTTATAAAGTTTTTTTAAGTTATCAATTGATATTTTTTTACTTAAACCATATGCATCTATTCTTTTTAATTCATATCCTGCTCTAGGTACTAAATCATTTTCTAATCCTCTTGATGTTCCAATAAATATAATCTCTGAATTGTTATCTTCTTGTTTTATTTTATTTGCTATTGCCAAGCCTGGATTAATATGACCAGCTGTACCAGCTGCTGCTATGATTACTTTCATTCTTCTCTCTCCCATTCCTTTTGTTTTTTATCTCTAGAGGTATTATTTTTATCTTTCTCTTCTTTATTATTTACTGTATGAGCTACTCCTTGCCTTTTTCTCCATTCTCTACACTTATTTAAGGTTTCTTCATCATACACAAGATCTATTCCCAAGGAATATAATTCCTCCTCTAATTGAATAATATATTTTTCTCCAAGTTCCTTTAATTCTTCAAGGTTCCTTATATTTATTTCTTCAAATTCATTAATATATTTAAATCCTAACTTTTTTAAAACTCTTTTAACTTTTTCACTAACATTTAATTCATCTATTAATATTTCTTCTTCCATTTATTTTTCCTTCTTTAATTATTTTAGAGACGGAGTAAAAAAAATTATTAGAACAAAAACGATATGATTAGAATATTTTGACCTTTTAACTTACTTACATGTCGAGTTTTTGTTCGCCCGCGAAAATTCTGAAAGAATTTTCTGTGAAAGGGCTAACGATTGTAGCTTTTATATAATAGGAAAATATGACTTTCCTATTATATAAAATATTTTAGTACAGGATGACCTCCATCCCCAAAATCATCCTTTGGCAGTTGCTCGTGATATATTCAGCAAAACTCCCATTTCACATAGTATTATAAATAAAGCTGTTCCTCCGATAACTGAAAAATGGTAAAGGCATTCCTGTTGCTGGCATTGATGATGTAACAACTGCTACATTTATTATTACTTGTATCGCTACTAAAGATGTGATTCCAATAGCAACTAAACTTCCAAACATATCTGGTGCTCTCATTGCTATTAAAACTCCTCTCCATATAAATATTGCAAATAGTATTAGTACAACTGCACATCCTATAAATCCTAATTCTTCTCCTAATATTGAAAATATAAAGTCATTATGTGGCTCTGGAATATATAAAAATTTCTGTTTACTTTCTCCTAATCCCACTCCAAATAGCCCTCCTGAACCAATCGCATATAAACTTTGTATAACTTGCCATCCTTCATCTGTTGCATATTTCCAAGGATCTAAAAAGGTTACTACTCTTTGCAATCTATATTGTTCTTTAATTATTAAAAATATTAAGGCTGGTATTCCTAGAACTCCTCCTGTCAATAAAAAATGTTTAAATTTACATCCAGCCATTATCATCATTATACTGCAAATTCCTAGTATTACTATTGATGCACTAAAGTGTGGTTCTAATAGTAATAATCCAATAATTGGTGCCAATAAAAATATATTTTTTGCAAATCCTTTAAAGTATTTATCTAAAGTGTCTCTATTTTTTACTAATATTCCAGCATAAAAAACAATCATTAAGAATTTTACTAATTCAGATGGTTGAACTGATAAGGTTTCTGTAACAAATATCCATCTTCTCGCTCCATTTATTTTCTTTCCTATTACTAATACTAAGGCTAATAATACAAAGGCTAATATCCAAGAATGTTTATAAAATTTTTGATAAAATCTATAATCTATCTTTGATATAAATAACATTGCACAAATTCCTAGTAGAGCAAATAACAATTGTTTTGAAAAATATGAATAGCTATTTCCACTTTCTGATAATGCAGATGGCGAACTTGCAGATAATAACATTATTAGTCCAATTGATAATAATAGCAATATTGTAATTAACAAGGTAAAATCGATTGGATTATTTAGAAAACTTGAAAAACTTTTTTCTTTTCTCCTTTTTTTCATTGTATTTTCCTTTCATAATGGTTAATTTAAACTGCTTTAAGCCCTATTATGCATAGTGCTAGAGTTATTAAGCTAAATATAATAACCACTTTACTTTCTTTCCATCCTGATAATTCAAAATGGTGATGTAAAGGAGCCATTTTAAATATTCTATTACCAGTTTTCTTAAAATATGCTACTTGAATTATAACAGATAAAGTTTCTAACACAGGTATAAGTGCTATAATTATTAGTAATAGTGGCATTTTTAAATATAACGCTATTGCAGAAATTACCCCTCCTAATAATAAGGAACCAGTATCACCCATAAATACCTTTGCTGGGTGAAGATTAAACATTAAAAATCCTAATATTACACCTACTATTACACTTCCAAATATTCCAATTTCATCTACTTGATATAGTATTCCTATAATTGTTAAACATGTTATAATTATTGAACTTACACTTGAAGAAAGACCATCAATACCATCAGTTAAGTTAATTGCATTTGTTGTCGCTAAAATAACAATTATGGCAAAGGGAATGTATACATATACTGGTATTAGTACTGTTTGCTTTATAAAAGGTATAAAGGTTTCTGTTCCTAATTGTAGTCCATATACTAAATATACTACATATGCAACTGATATTATTAGTAAACCTAACATTTTATAGGCTGGTTTTAAGCCTTTTGTGTTTTTTAGTACTAATTTTTTAAAATCATCGATAAAACCTATTAGTCCAAAACCTATGGTTAACAACAAAATAGGAAATAGCTTGTTTGCTATTTCATTTTGTCCTTTTATAATAAAATATATGTCTACTATTGTTATCATAATAATCATTGAAATTATCATGATAATTCCTCCCATTGTTGGAGTTCCTTGCTTTTTTAAGTGTGATTGTGGTCCATCATCTCTTTCTATTTGACCTACTTTTAATTTTTTTAATATTGGTATAATAATTATTCCAAGAATAATTGACATTATAAAAGATATGATTAATACTGCTGTTTGAAATCCCAAATTTATCAAACCTTTCTTACTTTACATTTATTTTTTCTTTTTTCCTTTTTCGTTTTCTATTTCTTCTATTAATTCTTTTACTATAATTCTCTCGTCAAATGGATGCTTTACCCCATTTATTTCTTGATATGGTTCATGACCTTTTCCAGCTAAAACTACTATATCTCTTTTTGTTGCCATTTTTATTGCTTCTTTTATTGCTTCTATTCTATCTACAATAACTATATATTTCCCTTTTGTCTTTTTTATTCCTTCTTCAATTTGATTTACTATTTTTTGCGGATCTTCTGTACGAGGATTATCTGATGTAATAAAGGTATAATCTGCTATTTTTCCAGATATTTCTCCCATTATTGCTCTTTTGCTTGTATCTCTATCTCCACCACATCCAAATACTGATATTACTCTTCCTCTTGTATAACTTTTTACTGCTTGTAATATACTTTGTAAGCTTTCTGGTGAATGTGCATAGTCTATCATAATTGGTATTTCAAATTTGTTATCTACTAATTCAGATCTTCCTGGTACTCTTACTTCTTCTAAGGCTTCTTTTACTGCCTCTGGTGATACACCAAATTTTTGTGCAACACAAATAGCTGCTAGTGAATTGTATACACTAAATCTACCTGGTATACAAGTCTTTACTCTTTCGTTTCTGTCTGTTATTTTAACACGAAAGTCAACATAGGAATTTGTAATTGTTATGTCTTTTGCTAACATATTTGCAAAATTGTCAATTCCATAAGTTGTTATATTGTTATCTGGAAATAAATTTGGAATTTTAGCTCCATGTAAATCATCTACATTTACTATTCCTGTTTTACACATTTTGAATAATTTCAATTTTGAATTGAAATAGTCTTCCATGTCTGGATGCTCGTTTGGACTTATATGATCTTCTGAAAAATTTGTAAATAATACTATATCAAAGGCACATCCATCAACTCTATGTAATTTTAGACTTTGTGATGATACTTCCATTACAACAACTTCTACACCTTCTCTTACCATTTCTGCAAAGGTTTGTTGTAATTCTAAACTTTCTGGTGTTGTTCTATCACTGTCTTTTATTTTTTTACCATTTATATAGGTTGCTATTGTTCCTATTAGCCCAACTTTTTTTCCTGCTTTTTCTAAAATCTCTTTTATCATAAAAGTTGTTGTTGTTTTTCCTTTTGTTCCTGTTACTCCTATTAATTTGAATCTTTGTGATGGGTTTTCATAATAATTTGCTGAACATATTGCTAAAGCCTCTCTTGAATTTTTCGTTTGTATTACTGTTATATTTTCTGGAAGGTTTATTGTTTTTAAGTCAAAACCTTCTTCTATTATTATTGCTATTGCTCCATTTTCTATTGCATTTTCAAGGTATTTATGACCATCTACTGAAAATCCTTTTATTGCTATAAATAAGTCCCCTTCTTTTATTTCTTTAGAATTCATCTTTATTCCTTTTATTTCTATGTCTAGGTTTCCTTTTGCTTTTAAGCCTTCTAATCCTAATAAAATTTCCTTTAATTTCATTTTTTCTCAATCCCTTCGATTATAATCTGCTATTTAAGTGTATGTTTTATTTTTAACAGACTTACATTTCATTATTAATAAATCTGAAATATATTTATACTTCAAATTTTTTTATATTATATAACTATTTTTTTTTTTTGTATAGAGTTTTTTTTATTTTTATATTTATCTTTAATTTATTAAATATTTATTAATAACCTTTAATTAATATATATTTTGTTATATAATAAAGAAAAAATATATAGAGGTAAAAATGAAAAAAATTATATTTAAATTAATAATAATTATACTTATATTAATGCTTATAGTAGCAAGCTTTGCATTTCTAGTTGGATTTGGTTATTACTCAAACAAACTTAAGGAAAAGCCTTTAATCTCTAGAGTTGAGGAAGTACAAAAAAAAGCTAACTATACTACTTATGATCAGCTTCCTTCAAATTATTTACATGCTGTAGTAGCAGTAGAAGATCACAGATATTATGACCATGGTCCAATTGATTTTATTGCATTAATGAGAGCCTTTTACACTAATATACGTGATAAAGAATTTGATGAAGGTGGAAGTACTATAACTCAACAGGTGGCTAAAAATGTTGTATTTAATCAAGATAGAACTGTACTTAGAAAACTTGGTGAACTTTTTGCCGCTTTTGACTTAGAAAAAAACTATAAAAAAAATGAAATCTTAGCTTTGTATGTTAATACATCTTATTTTGGTGATGGATATTATGGTATTTATGATGCTAGTAAAGGATATTACAATAAAGAACCTAAAGACTTAAATCTAGATGAAGCTTCGATGTTGGCTGGTGTACCAAATGCACCTTCAGTTTATGCTCCAACTGTAAATCCAGAACTTGCAAAAAAAAGGCAAAAACATGTATTAAATAAAATGGTAGAATATGGCTATATTTCACAAGAAGATGCAAATACAGTAAATAAATAAGATTACGTTTTATTAAAAGTTATCATCCTATGATAGCTTTTTTTAATATAAAAAAATTATACATTTTTTTATTTATTATAGAATAAAATGTTAATGGTGAATATAGTGAAAATTTTATTTTTAAAGAAACAACATATATATTACTTTTTGTTTTTATTGATAATAATTATATTATTTAGCTTTATATTTTACAAACCAATTTCTTTTGCCTTTGAATTAACAACAAATAGTAATATAAATGATAATTTTAAAGAAAAAATAGCATCTCTTGATAAAGGAACAGAAAAAATAGCTTATCTAACCTTTGATGATGGGCCTACAAAAAAAGCAACACCTAAAATACTTGATATTTTAAAAGAAAAAAATATAAAGGCAACCTTTTTCGTAATAGGCAAATATGTAAAAAATCATCCAGATATTATTAAACGTGAATATGAGGAAGGTCATTATATTGCTAACCATGGATATGATCATAATAATGCCAAATTGTATGCTAGCCCAGAAAGCTTTATAAATGAAATTAAGAGTACAGATTTAGAAATTGGAAAAGCTATTGGTATCGATAATTATTGTTCTCATATTTTCAGATTTCCAAATGGTTATATGTCTCCTAATAATAAAGTAAAGAAAAAAGAAGCTTTAAAACTTCTTTATGACATGGATTATACTTTTATAGATTGGAATTGTTTGAATAATGATTCAATAAGAAAATACACTAAAAGCCAATTATTAAATAATCTAAAAAAATCTTCTAAAAATAAAGGTACTCTTATTGTTTTAATGCATGATACTATAGATGTAAATGATTCTTCTTCTATTTTAAAAGAATCTATCTCTTATTTACAATCACAAGGATATGAATTTAGAAACTTTTATGATTTAGTTGCCAATAGGGACGGAGAATTTTGACAATTGACGTTGGATGCCATTGTGCCATTG
>CAMXQV010000019.1 GCA_947245515.1 uncultured Clostridium sp.
CATTTAATACCAATGATTAACAGACTTAAAAAAATTTTTTCATGATTTAGTCCTGGTAATTTCCGTAAAATACTTGACACAAGTCACTAAAATATGATATCATAATATAAATTTGCAAAAAGAGACAAATACCCAAAAGTAATAAAAAAATAAGGGTGATAAAAATAAAAAACAAAAATCAATATAGAAAATAAATAAAGCTTAGAGCGAGTTGAAAAAGAAGAAAATTTCAACAGCTCTTTTATTGCCGTTTATTTTATACAGAAGTAAACTTTTCTTAACAAAAACAAAAATTAATTCCAAGGTAAAAATTAAAAGAAGAGGAATTAAAATCTAATTTGTCCTAAAAGACAATAATTTGTGAGAGCAGACAAATTAAAATCCAATAGAAAACAAATTAATTTTAAGAAGGACTTCTTTTAAAAATTTAAATATCAAAAAAAGCAAAATAAAATTTGCAAACTTAAATTCTAAGACAATGCTAACGCATTTTCCAAGAAACAAAATATCTGCTTAATATTTTTTTAGGAGTGATTTTTTTGAAACTAAAAGAAATTCAACGCGAGAAATCTTCTCGTAAAGACTTTGCAAAAGTCGGCGATTACATCGAAATGCCAAATCTAATTAAAGTCCAAAGAGACTCATACGAATGGTTTATAGAAGAAGGATTAGGAGAAGTATTAAAAGACATATCTCCAATAGAAGACTATTCAGGAAACCTAGTACTAGAATTTTTTGATTACTTTATGGAAGAAAAAACAAAATACACAGTAGAAGAAGCAAAAGAAAGAGATGCAACCTATGCAACAAGACTACATGTAAAAGTAAGACTAATCAACCGTGAAACAGGAGAAATAAAAGAACAAGAAATATACTTAGGAGACTTTCCACTAATGACAGACAGTGGAACCTTTGTAATAAATGGAGCAGAAAGAGTAGTAGTAAGCCAATTAGTACGTTCACCAGGATGTTATTATGCAGAAGAATTTGACACAAAAACAGGAAAAAAGACTTACACATCTACAGTTATGCCTTTGCGTGGAGCATGGCTTGAATATGAAACAGATGGAAATGACATATTCTATGTACGTGTAGACAGAACAAGAAAAGTACCAGTAACAACACTATTAAGAGCAATAGGAATAATAACAGATGACCAAATAAGAGAACTATTTGGAGACGAAGAAATGATAACAGCAACAATAGGAAAAGACACAATAAAAGACCAAGACGAAGCCTTAATAGAAATATACAAAAAATTAAGACCAGGAGAATTACCAACAGTAGATGCAGCAAGAAACCTATTTAATGGACTATTCTATGACAACAAAAGATATGACTTAGCAAAAGTAGGAAGATACAAATTTAATCAAAAATTAAATTTAGCTTTAAGAATAAAAGGAAAAATATCAGCAGAAGACATAATTGATAATGAAACAGGAGAAGTATTTGTACAAGCAGGAGAAATAATATCAGAAGAAATAGCAGAAGCAATACAAAATGCAGGAATAAATGTAGTAGACATCATGTTATTAGATAGAAAAGTAAGAGTAATTGGAAATAGCACAGTTAATATTCACAGTATATTACCAAATGTAGATTTAAGCAAATTACATATAAGAGAACTAGTAAATTACAACATACTAAAAAATATTACAGACAATACAGAAGAAAAAGACTTAGTAAAAGCTTTAGAAGAAAGAATGGACGAATTAGTACCAAAACATATAACAACAGAAGACATGATAGCATCAATTAGCTACTTATTAAATATATCACATGGACTAGGAGAACCAGATGATATAGACCACTTAGCAAATCGTAGAATACGTTGTGTAGGAGAATTACTACAAAACCAATTTAGAATAGGACTAACAAGATTAGAAAGAGTAGTACGTGAAAGGATGACAATACAAGATTTAGACGTTGTAACACCACAAACCTTAATAAACACAAAACCAATAACCTCATCAATAAGAGAATTTTTTGGAAGTTCACAATTATCACAATTCATGGATCAAACAAATCCACTATCAGAATTAACACATAAAAGAAGAATTTCAGCTTTAGGACCAGGTGGACTAACAAGAGAAAGAGCAGGCTTCGAGGTTCGTGACGTTCACTATACACACTATGGAAGACTATGTCCAATAGAATCACCAGAAGGACCAAACATAGGACTAATTTCAGCACTTTCATCTTTTGCACAAATAAATGAATATGGATTTATAGAAACACCATATAGAAAAGTAGATCCAGAAACTCATAAACTAACAGAAACAGTAGAATATATGAGTGCAGATATAGAAGATAATTACATTATAGCACAAGCATCTGAGCCAGTAGACAAAGACGGAAAATTTGTAAATAGCAGAATAAGAGTTAGATATAAAAATGAAATTATAGAAGTAGATAGTGACAAAGTACAATATGTAGACGTTTCACCAAAACAATTAGTTTCAGTAGCTGCTGCCATGATACCATTCTTAGAGCATGATGACGCAAAAAGAGCCCTAATGGGAGCAAACATGCAACGTCAAGCAGTACCATTAATGATTACAGAAAGTCCAATAGTAGGAACAGGAATCGAATATAGAGCAGCCAAAGATTCTGGAATACTAGTATTAGCAGAAGATGATGGAATTATTGAAAAAGTTACAGGTGATGCAATATCAGTAAAATATAAAAATGGTAAAACAGTAGTACACAAATTGCGTAAATTCAAAAGAACAAATGGTGGAACATGTATAAACCAAAAGCCAATAGTAAAAGCAGGAGAAGAAGTTAAAAAAGGTGATGCAATAGCAGATGGACCATCAACACAAAATGGAGAAATGGCACTTGGTAAAAACGTATTAATAGCTTTCTCAACATGGGAAGGATATAACTACGAAGATGCTATATTAATAAACGAAAAGTTAGTTAAAGAAGACGTATTTACATCAATCCATATAGAAGAATATGACTGTGAATGTCGTGATACAAAACTAGGAGCAGAAGAGATCACAAGAGATATACCAAATATAGGTGATGACTCGTTAAAAGACCTAGATGAAAACGGAATTATAAGAATAGGTGCAGAAGTTAGACCAGGAGACATTTTAGTTGGTAAAGTTACACCAAAAGGAGAAACAGATTTAACAGCAGAAGAAAGACTATTAAGAGCAATTTTTGGTGAAAAAGCTAGAGAAGTAAGAGATACATCTTTAAGAGTACCACATGGAGAAGCTGGAACAATAGTAGATGTAAAAATCTTTACAAGAGACAACTCAGACGAATTAGGACCTGGAGTAAATCAAATAATCAGATGTTATATAGCAACAAAAAGAAAAATCTCTGTTGGAGACAAAATGGCTGGACGTCATGGAAATAAGGGTGTTATTTCAAGAGTATTACCAGAAGAAGATATGCCCTTCATGCCAGATGGAACACCAATTGATATTTTATTAAACCCATTAGGTGTGCCTTCACGTATGAACCTAGGGCAAGTGTTAGAAGTACATTTAGGAGGAGCAGCAAAAGCACTAGGATGGAAAATAGCTACACCAGTATTTGATGGTGCAACAGAAAAAGACGTTAAAGAAGTTTTACGTGAAGCTGGAATGAGTGAAGATGGAAAAATGACACTTTATGATGGAAGAACAGGAGATCCATTTGACAAGCCAATTACAGTTGGAGTTATGTACATGTTAAAACTTCACCACTTAGTAGATGACAAAATACATGCTCGTTCAACAGGACCATACTCTTTAGTTACACAACAACCACTAGGAGGAAAAGCACAATTTGGTGGTCAACGTTTTGGAGAAATGGAAGTTTGGGCCTTAGAAGCATATGGAGCATCTTATACTTTACAAGAAATGTTAACAGTAAAATCAGATGATGTTGTAGGAAGAGTAAAAACCTATGAAGCAATAGTTAAAGGAGAAAATGTTCCAGAGCCAGGAGTTCCAGAAAGCTTTAAAGTATTAGTAAAAGAACTACAATCATTAGGTTTAGACATTAGACTATACTCTGATGATAACCAAGAACTAGAACTAAAAGAAAATATCGAAGAAGGAATAGAATACGATCCAGAACAAGAAAAGAAATTATTAGCTGAAGAACAAGTAATAAGTGACGAAGATTTAGATGGCTATGAAGAAGAAGCGACAGAAGATGATATGTTACTTGAAGATGAGGAAGCTATTGAAGATAGTGATGAATTATTTGAAGTAATAGATGATGAAGATGATGAACTATTATTTGATAGTGATTTAGCTAATGATAATTTAGATAATGATTATGATATTATTGAGTAGATGATAGGGGTAGCCTATGGATAAAATAAAAAGAGAAGAAACCATTAATCAAATAAAAAAGTTAACAGAGCCAATTTTTAAAAAATATAAGGTAGATAGAGCATATATTTTTGGTTCGTATGCAAGAGGAGATTTTAATGAAAATAGTGATATAGATATTATTATAGAAGCAAAAAATATAAGAAGTTTATTAGTAATTGGAGCTATGTTAGAAACTTTAAAACAAGTATTAAAAAAAGAAGTAGATTTAATTGAAGAAGAATGTTTTAATGAGATGGATGATTTCGAAGAAGAATTTTATAATAACATAAAAAGAGAAAGAGTGGTTATTTATGGATAATGGAGATTTTACAATTATAAAACATATGTTGAAATACTGTGAAGAAATAAAACAAACAATTTATCGTTTTGGAAATGATATAAACAAATTCAAAAATGATAATGACTATAAAGACTCTCTTTCTATGAAGATATTTCAGATAGGTGAATTAGCTAATCATTTAACAGATGAATATTTAGAAGAAACAAAAAATTAAATGAACTGGAATGCTATAAGAGGAATGAGGAATAGATTTGCACATGGATATGGAAAAATGGACTTAAATAAAATTTTTATACAGCAGTAGAAGACATTCCAGTTATAAAAAAATTTCTAAAAAAAGAACTAACTAAATAAGTTTTAGAAAACAGAAAGGCGACAGGAAGGAATTGCAAGTACAGGGGACAGTACTTTATAGTTGTTCTAAAACTAAGTTAGCCGTACGAAGTGAAACGAGTTACGGCTAACTTATGCAATTGAGCAAAGCGAAATTGTAAACCTTAAATTAGCTATACGAAGTGAAACGAGTTATGGATAATTTATGCAATTGAGCAAAGCGAAATTGTAAAAACCTATTAATAAGGGGGAAATAAAAAACGTGGACGAATTAGATATTTTTAACAAACTAAAAATAGGAATTGCATCAGACGAAAAAATAAGAGAATGGTCAAAAGGAGAAGTAAAAAAGCCAGAAACCATAAACTATAGAACACTAAAACCAGAAAAAGACGGACTATTCTGTGAAAGAATCTTTGGACCAACAAAAGACTGGGAATGTCACTGTGGAAAATATAAAAGAGTAAGATACAAAGGAATAGTATGTGACAGATGTGGAGTAGAAGTAACAAAAGCAAAAGTAAGACGTGAAAGAATGGGGCACATAGAACTTGCAGCACCAGTAGCCCACATTTGGTATTTCAAAGGAATACCAAGTAGAATAGCCTTAATGCTTGACATCTCACCAAGAAACCTAGAAAAAGTAATATACTTTGCATCCTACATAGTAACAGACAAAGGAGATACAGGACTAGAGCAAGGACAAATTTTAAACGAAAAAGAATATCATGAAGCAGAAGAAAAATATGGAAGAGGAACCTTTAAAGCAAGAATGGGAGCAGAAGCTTTAGAAGAACTACTTAAAAGAATAGACTTAGAAAAATTATCAGAACAAATCAAAAAAGAACTAGAAGGAGCAAGTGAGCAAAAAAGAGTAAAACTAGTAAAAAGATTAGACACAGTAGAATCTTTCAGAATATCAGGAAACAGACCAGAATGGATGATTGTAAACGTAGTACCAGTTATTCCACCAGAACTAAGGCCAATGGTACAACTAGATGGTGGAAGATTTGCAACATCAGACTTAAATGACTTATACAGAAGAGTTATAAACAGAAATAATAGATTAAAAAGATTACTAGAACTTGGAGCACCAGAAATAATTGTAAGAAACGAAAAAAGAATGTTACAAGAATCAGTAGATGCCTTAATAGATAATGGAAGACGTGGAAGACCAGTAACAGGAGCTGGAAACAGACCATTAAAATCCTTATCAGATTTATTAAAAGGAAAACAAGGAAGATTCCGTCAAAACTTACTTGGAAAACGTGTTGACTACTCTGGACGTTCCGTTATAGTAGTAGGACCAGAACTAAAACTATATCAATGTGGACTACCAAAAGAAATGGCAGTAGAACTATTTAAGCCATTTGTTATGAGAGAATTAGTAGGACGTGGAATCGCCCAAAATATAAAAAATGCAAAAAGAATGGTAGAAAGACTAAGACCAGAAGTATGGGGAATATTAGAAGAAGTTATAAAAGACCATCCAGTAATGTTAAACCGTGCTCCAACACTACATAGACTAGGAATTCAGAGTTTTGAACCAGTATTAGTAGAAGGAAGAGCAATAAAACTTCACCCATTAGTATGTGAAGCCTTCAACGCTGACTTCGATGGTGACCAAATGGCTGTGCATTTACCATTATCACCAGAAGCACAAGCAGAATCAAGATACTTAATGTTATCTACAAACAACTTATTAAAACCACAAGATGGTAAGCCAGTTGCAACACCTAGACTTGACATGATTTTAGGAAGCTATTATCTAACAATGGTTATCGATGGCGAAAAAGGAGAAGGAAAATACTTCAAAGATCCAGATGAAGCTATAATGGCATACGAAAATCACGAAGTAGAAATACATGCAAAAATATATGTAAGAAAAACAGCAGAAATTGATGGAGAAATAAAAACTCAAAAAATAGAAACAAGTGTAGGAAGAATAATATTTAACCAAGGAATCCCACAAGACTTAGGATTTGTAGACAGAGAAGAAGATCCTTTCCAATATGAAATAAGTTTCCCAGTAATAAAAAAGACAATGGGACAAATAATAGAAAGAGTAATTAGAACTCATGGGCTTACAGAATCAGCAGAAGTAATAGATTACATCAAAGCCTTAGGATATAAATATGCAACACTTGCTGGAATTACCTACTCAATGGATGACGTAAAAGTTCCACCAACAAAAAGTGAACTATTACAAGAAGCAGACAGTAAAGTACAAACTATAAGAAAACAATATGCAAGAGGTTTAATAACAGACGAAGAAAGATATAATGCAGTAATCAATGTATGGGAAGAAGCAACTAAACAAGTTAGTCATGCAATGGAAGAAAACTTTGATGACTTAAACCCAGTTTATATGATGGTTAAATCAGGAGCCAGAGGTAACATGAACCAATTAAGACAAATTGCAGGTATGCGTGGACTTATGGCTAGTACAACAGGTAAGGCAGTAGAAATACCAATTAAATCTTCTTTTGCTGAAGGATTAGATGCCTTAGAGTACTTTATATCAGCCCATGGAGCACGTAAAGGACTATCAGATACAGCTTTAAGAACAGCTGACTCAGGATATCTAACAAGAAGATTAGTTGATGTTTCACAAGATATTATAGTTAGAGAATATGACTGTGGAACAGAAGAAGGAATAATCGTTTATGATATAAAAGATGGAAACCAAGTAATAGAAAAAATGCAAGAAAGATTAGTAGGAAGATTTCCAGTACATGATGTGTTTGATCCAAAAACGAAGGAATTAATTGTTGATACTGAAACTATGATAACAGAAGATATGGCAGATAGAATAGTAGGAAGCGGAATTGAAAGACTAGAAGTACGTTCAGTACTTGGATGTCATTCAAAACATGGTGTATGTCAAAAATGTTATGGAATGGGATTAGCAAGAAGAGACTTAGTATCAATAGGTGAAGCAATTGGAATTATTGCAGCTCAATCAATAGGTGAGCCAGGTACCCAGCTTACAATGAGAACAATTCACTCTGGAGGTGTAGCAGGTGTAGCAGATATTACACAGGGTCTTCCAAGGGTTGAGGAATTGTTTGAAGCTAGAAAACCAAAAGGACTTGCAATAATTACAGAAATTGATGGTAAAGTAAAAATAAAGGAAACAAAGAAAAAGAAAGAAGTTATTGTAACAAATAACGGAGATTCTAAAACCTATACAATACCATTTGGTTCAAAGATGAAGGTAAAAGATGGAGATATGGTAGAAGCATGTGATCCATTAATCGAAGGTTCAATTAATCCAAGTGAAATACTTGCCATAAAAGGACCAGAAGGTGTATATGAATATTTAATATCAGAAGTACAAAAAGTTTATAGAAATCAAGGTGTTGATATCAACGATAAACATATAGAAGTTATTGGTAGACAAATGCTTAAAAAAGTAAGAGTTGAAGATAATGCTGATACAGATATGTTCCCAGGTTCTCTAATTGATATGTATGACTTTGCTGATAAAAATAGAGAGATAGAAGAACAAGGTAAACGTCCAGCAACTGGAAAGAGAGTCTTACTTGGAATAACAAAGGCATCTCTTGCAACAGAAAGTTTCTTATCTGCAGCATCCTTCCAAGAGACAACTAGAGTTTTAACAGAAGCAGCAGTTAAAGGTAAGATAGACGATTTAGTTGGACTAAAAGAGAATGTAATTATTGGTAAATTAATTCCAGCTGGAACAGGTATGCAAAAATACCAAAATATTCATATTAGTACAGAGAAAGAACTTGAAGAAACTTCAGAAGATATCGAAGAATAAGCCATTGGGGACGGAGAATTTTGGCAATTTTTATTAAAGGTATTTTGAATAATTTTGATTTAGTTTAAACAATAACCGCACATAAGTTAAGCGGTTATTGTTTTTATATAATATAGAATTTTTATCAATAGAATTTATTCTAAAATAAGTTTAATAAATAGTTCAAGTTTTTTCTACCTTGTTATCTATACCATACCAAAATTCTACTAAAATTTAATTTCACTATTTTTAGATTTATCTATATATTTTACAAAAATTTAAACTGCACTTAACTTACTATTACTGGACATTGAATTTTAGAATAGTATAGCAATAATTACAATAATTTAGGAGCAAAAAATATATTAAATAAAAATTTGCCAAAATTCTCCGTCCCCTTGACACAATTTCAAGCGATTGCCCTAGTTTTCTTGACAAAATAGCCATTTGTTAGTAAAATTATAAAGAATAAAGAGAAGGAGAAGATTTATGCAAAATAGTAATAGAAAAGTATTTGATAAACTAATATCAAAAACTAAAATTTATTTAGGCATAATCCTAATATTATTAATAATAATTTGTATACAAAGACCACTAATGCTTGTACCATCAATAATAATATACGTACTATTAGTAATATATTCATATTATGCAAACAATAAAAGAAAAAGCGAAATATCAGAAACCTTACAAGACTTAACGTTAACAGTAGACACAACAGCAAAAACAAGTTTAATAAATTCACCCTTTCCACTAATAATTTTACAAACAGATGGAAGCATAATATGGAGAAGCTCAAAGTTTAATACAGAATTTGCGAATATAGATATTAACAAATATATTAATGAGTTGACAATAGAACTAAAAAACGAAATAGAAAAAAGACAAGACAACAACAAAGACATCGAAAGAAAGATAGAAATAGACAAAAAAACTTATGTTATAAAAGGCAGATTTGTAGACTTAAAAAACAAAGAAAAAGAAAGAAAAAGCAAAAAAGAATACATGATAATGCTATATTTTACAGATGAAACAGAAAACATAAAATTGCAAAAAGAATACAGGAACTCAAAAACATGTATAGGAATGTTAGTAGTAGATAATTATGAAGAAATAATGCAAAAGATTGAAAGTGAAGAAAAGCCACAAATTATAGCAGAAATAGAAAAATGCATATATGAATGGGTAAACCTAACAAATGGAGTCTTAATAAAGCAAGAGAAGAACAAATATATCTTCTTTTTTGAACAAAGATATTTAGAAACAATAAAAGAGGACAAGTTTAGTGTATTAGACAAAATAAAAGAAATAGATACAAAAGAAAAAATTCAATTTACCTTAAGTATAGCAATATCAAATGAAGGAAAAACAGACAAAGAAAAATACAAATCTATGCAAGGTGCAATGGACATAGTATTAGGACGTGGAGGAGACCAAGCAGTAATTAGAGAAAATGAAATCTATAAATTCTTTGGAGGAAGAACCCAAGAAGTAGAATCAAGAACTAAAGTAAAAGCAAGGGTAGTAGCACATGCATTAGAAAACCTAATTAAAGACTCAAACAAAGTAATGATAATGGGGCACACAAATCCAGATATGGACTGTATTGGTGCAAGTATGGGAATATATAGATTAGCAAAGACTCTTGATACTAATGCATACATTATCCACAATGAAAGGACAGTTGCAATACAAGACTTTCAAGCTTCAATTGATAAAGATGATGAATATGAAGATATACTTATAAACAAAGAAGTTGCCATAGAAAATATAGATGAAGAAACCTTACTAGTAATTGTTGATACCCATAAAGAAAATTATGTACAAGTACCAGAATTATTAGAAAAAACAAAAAAAGTAGTAATAATAGACCACCATAGAAGAAGTGCAGACTATATAGAAAATGCAACCTTAACTTTTCAAGAAGTATATGCATCATCAGCATCAGAATTAGTCACAGAATTACTACAATATGTGGAAAAGAAAGTAGAATTGAAAACAATTGAGGCAGAAAGTTTATATGCTGGAATAATGATGGATACAAAAAACTTTACCTTTAAAACAGGAGTAAGAACTTTTGAAGCAGCAGCATATTTGCGTAAATGTGGAGTAGATATTATTAGGGTAAAAAAATGGTTTCAAGGGAACTTAGAAAGTTATAATACAATAGCTGGAATAGTCAAAAAGGCAGAAATCGTAAATACTTCAATTGCCATTTCTATATATGATAAAAAGAAAAAAGACACAAGCCTAATATGTGCAAAAGCAGCAGATGAATTACTAACAATAAGTGAAGTTACAGCCTCCTTTGTAATAGGAAATATGGGAGATAAAGTATGTATTAGCGGAAGATCTATTGGAGATATAAATGTACAATTAATACTAGAAAAGCTTCGGAGGTGGAGGGCATATAACTTTAGCTGGTGCACAAGTAGAAGGTATGTCAATTGAAGAAACAAAAATAGAATTAATTAATAAAATTAATGAATACTTTTCAGAAAAAGTTTAGGAAACTTAAAACAAGTTTCCTTTTTCTATAGCTGATTATAGAAGTAATATTATAAAGTTAAAGATAAATATTTCTAAAAATTAGCAAAAAATATTGACTTTGCCAAGAAAAGTATATAAAATGATTATGTAAATGCTAAAAATAGTAGAAAATATACTTAAAGATGAATAAAATAACATATAAAAACTATTTTATAGTAATGGATTAAATCCATTGAAAGGGGTGGAAAAAGTGGAACTAGAAAGCATCAAAAAGATTGTAGAAGCAGAAAAAGAAGCAGAAAACAAAAAAGAAGAGGCAAAACAAAAAGCAAAAGCAATAATAGAAAAGGCAGAAGACTCAAAAGAAACAAACAGAGTATATTTTAAAGGTCAACTAGAAAGAAGAGAAAAAGAGTTACAAAAAGAAAAAACAGAAGAAAACACAAAAAAGATATCCAAAATACAAGCAGAAACAAACGAAAAATTACAAAAGCTTAAAGCAGTACTAAACGAAAATGTACCAGAAGCAGTAGAAAAAATATATAACAAAGTTATTAAAATTTAAAAAAATGTAGACAGAAAGAAACACCAAACGAAGACAGAAAGGGATGAAAAAAAGAAAATGTCAATTGCCAAAATGAATAAAGTGACAGTAATAGGAACAAAAGAAAACGAAGAAGAAATCCTAAAGAAAATAAGAAAATTAGGCTTTTTTCAAGTAGAAGATATGTCACATCTTGTAGAAGACGAAGAATACAAAGAAATTTTTCAAAAGCAAGAAAAAAATGACGAAATAGCAAAAATAAATCAAAAATTAGTAGCAATTGAAAAAGCAATCAAAAACATACATAAATTTTACAAAGTAAAAAAATCAATGTTTGAAGGAAAAGAATACTATAATGAACTGTCTGAAGAAGTAGCAGAGAGTTCCTATTGTGATGCACAAAAAATAAACGAAATAACAGAAAATATTGAGGAAAATACACAAAAAATAGAAGAACTAAAAGACACTATTGTAAAATTAGAACCATGGACTAATTTTTCGATTTCAGCAGACTTACAAAAAATAAACTACATAAAAATAATGTTAGGAACAATAAGTTTAAAATACAAAAAAGAACAAATCGAGCTAGCATTAAACAAAGAAAAATTCCAGTATTCAATAAATATCGTAAACAAAGATAAAACAAATATGTATGTAGCAGTAACAACAAAAACTGAAGAACAAGCACAAGTAAAGAGAATTCTAAAAAAATTTGAATTTATAGAAAAAGACATAATAGTAGAAAACGAATCAATATATGAAAAAATTCAAAAAGCAAGACAAGAAATAGCAAATTTAGAAGAACAAATAGAACAAGAAAAAGTAAAAATAAAACCAGAACAAATAAAAATATTTGAAAATTTATATGACTACTATTTAAGTCAAAAAGACTTAAAAATAATAGAAAAAAATATAGTAACAACAAAAAACACCTTTTATTTAGAAGGGTGGATGCCAGAAGGATGTAAAATAGAAAATAATGACCAATTTATAATCAAAATGAGAGAAGAAGAAGAAAGCGATAATGCACCAGTACTAGTAAAAAATAGTAAAATAGTTACACCTTTCCAATCAATAACAAACATGTACAGTGTACCAAACAAACATGAATTAGATCCAAATCCAGTAATGGCATTTTTCTACATAGTATTTTTTGGACTAATGTTAAGTGATGCAGGATATGGATTACTATTAACACTAGGATGTTTATTCATGATAAAAAAGAAAAAATATGCAAAAGGAGAAGGA
The DNA here is from genome assembly GCA_947245515.1 of uncultured Clostridium sp. Classification (GTDB taxonomy): domain Bacteria; phylum Bacillota; class Clostridia; order TANB77; family CAG-508; genus CAG-269. Next base: position 13,005 of record CAMXQV010000019.1, read on the forward strand.
AACTTAATAAAACTATTATCACTATGTGGAATATCAGCAGTAATATGGGGAATATTCTTTGGAAGTTGCTTTGGAAACTTAATACCATTAAAAGCAGTAATAGACCCTTTAAAAGATGTAATGCCACTAATGGGCTTAGCATTGCTTTTAGGTATCATACACATATATACAGGAATGTTTATGAAAGCAGTAGAATTAGTAAAAGAAAAGAAAGTTTTTGATGCAATATGTGATATAGGATTTTGGTACTTACTTTTAACAGGAGTATTTCTACTAGTAGTACCTATTGTAGCAGGTGATATAGGAATATGGTCAGAAGTAGGAAAATATTTAGCAATAATAGGAGTAGTAGGAGTAATATTAACAGGAGGAAGAAAAGAGAAAAACATCTTTAAAAAATGTACTAAAGGTTTTAGTAGTTTATATGATATTACAAGTTATTTATCAGATGTTTTATCTTATTCAAGATTAATGGCATTATGCCTATCAACAGGAGTTATTGCACAAGTTGTAAACTTACTTGGTGGTCTAGTAGGACCAATACCAGCAATATTTGTTGGAATAATTGGTCATGGATTTAACTTAGCAAATAGTGCTTTAGGTTCATATGTTCATACAAGTAGATTACAATATGTAGAATTTTTTGGTAAATTCTATGAAGGTGGAGGAAAAGAATTTACACCATTTAAATATAAAAATAAATATACAAGAATTAAGGAGGATTTTTAATTATGGAATTTTTAGCAGGATTAGCAGATGGAAAATTTTTAGCAATATTAGGAGCTTCAATAGCAATTATATTTGCAGGTATGGGGTCAGCAAAAGGAACTTCAATAGCAGGTCAAGCAGCAGCAGGTGCTGTTTCAGAGGACTCAAGTAAATTTGGTAAATTATTAGTATTACAATTATTACCAGGAACACAAGGTCTATATGGATTTATAGTAGCATTCTTAATCTTATCAAAAGCAGGATTATTAGGTGCAAGTGTAGCCTTAACAACAGGTCAAGGTTTTCAATTATTAGCAGCAGGTTTAGCAATAGGAATTACAGGTCTAGTATCAGGAGTAGCACAAGGTAAAGCAGCAGCAGCAGGTGTTGGAATTGTTGCAAAAAATGCAGACGATTTAGGAAAAGCAATTACTTTAGCAGCAATTGTTGAAACTTATGCATTATTAGGGTTATTAATCTCATTCTTAGCTTACAATGGAGTTGTAGTAGGATAAAAAGTTTAATAAATAAGGTATAATATTTAAATTATTTAACCTTATAAGTTGCAACTATATAAAATAAAAATTTGAACTATAAAGAAAGGAGAGTATCTAGTGGAAGAAGAAATTATCTTAAATAAAATTATTGAAGATGCTCGGAAAAGAAGCAGAATTAATAATAGCAAAAGCTGAAGAAGAAGCAAAACAAATTGAAAAAGAAAATGCAAGCAAAGCAAGTAAGCAAGCAGAAGAGCAATTTGAAACAATAAAACTAAAAATAACTAGAAATGCAAGTGCAGAAGTTGAAAAGGCTGAATTTGAAGCAAGAAGTGCTGAAATGATAGAGAAAAAAAGAATCATAGAAATCGTTAAAGAAAAAGTTAAACAAAAAATAAAAGATATAGACGATACTCAATACATTAAAATAATTGATGAAAAAATAAGCAAATATAAAGAAGAAAAAAATGTAGAAATATTGTTGCCTAAAAAGGGGTACAAAGAAATAAAAGAGATAGCTACAAGTTATGGAATGACAGTATTAGAAGAAACTGATGATTTTGAAGCAGGAGTTATAGTAAAATGTGGAAATATTGAATATAACTATGACTTTGAAGAAAATATGGAATGTATGAAAGAAGAAATAGAAAAAGAAATTGATACTATTTTATTTAAAAACTAAAAAAAATTAAGACTATATAATAGCTAGAATAGGAGGTATATATGGAAAAAATATATCCGTATGCAGTAGCAAAAATAAAAGTAAAAGAAAATAGATTATTAACAAATGCAAATTTAGAACAATTAGCTACTGAAAATAATATAAAAAGAATAGTATCAACTCTAATAGAAAAAGAATATAAATTTGATATGGTCGAAAGAACGGAAGATTACGAAATAGTTTTAAAACAAGCAGAAGAAGATTTATACAAATTAATAAAAGAAATAATAGAAGAAAACAATTTAACACAAATCTTCTTAAGCAAAAATGACTATTACAATATTAAATTAATATTAAAATCAGAAATACAAGCAAAAGAATATAAAGAAAATTTAATAGACAGTGGAACTATATCAAAAGAAGAAATATCTTCAATAATGGAAAACAAAGAATATGACAGATTAGACCAAAATATAAAACAAGCCATAAAAGAGACCATCGAGTTATATGAAAAAACAAAGATGCCCTTTATAATTGATTCCATATTAGATAAAGCATGTTTTAGTAACATGAAGAAATTAGCAGAAAGTATAGATAATAAATTTATACTAAAATATGTGGAAAAATTAATAGATATAACTAATATAAAAACTTTTTTTAGAGTAAGAAAAATATATAAAGATCCATTTATATTTGAAGTATCTTATATAGAAGGCGGAAAAATAACCTTAAAAACTTTTAAAGAAAGTCTAAACGAAGATGATCAAAATTTAAAATATAAATTTATTGGATTTTCTGATACTATAGAACAAGCTTTATATAATTATGAAAATTTAGACAAATTTTGTGATAATTATATAATGAACTATATGAAAGAAGCAAAATTAAAAGCACTTACAATAGAGCCTATATTAGCATATATCTATGCTAAGCAAACAGAATTTAAAAATATAAGAATTATCTTTACAGGAAAATTAAATAAAATAAGTACTGAAAAGATAAAGGAAAGGCTAAGGAAAAGTTATGTATAAAATAGCAGTAGTAGGAGATAAAGAATCTATATTTGGATTTTCTGCTATAGGAATGGATATATATCCGGCATATGAAGAAGATGAAATAAAAAGTCTTATACCAAAACTAATAGAAGAAAATTATGCCATTATATATATAACAGAAAATGTAAGTATAAAAGCAGAAAAATATTTAGAAAAATTACAAAAAAATAAAATTCCAGCAATAATAACAATACCAAGCAATACAGGAAGCCTAAATTATGGAGAAAACAGAATAAAAGAAATGGTACAAAAAGCTGTTGGAATAGAAATTAATTTTAAAGAAAGTAATTCTTAAAAAAGAAAGGGATGAAAACATTGAAACAAGGTATCATAACAAAAGTATCAGGACCATTAGTTATAGCAAAAGGAATGGAAGATGCAAATATGTTTGATGTTGTAAAAGTATCTGATAAAAACCTAATTGGAGAAATTATCGGAATGCATGGAGAAAATGCATCAATACAAGTATATGAAGAAACTACTGGAGTAGGACCTGGAGAAAAAATAGTTCAAACAGGAATGCCACTTAGTGTTGAACTAGGGCCTGGAATGTTAACATCTATATATGATGGAATTCAAAGACCTCTTAATAAAATATACGAAAAAACAGGTAAAAACATTGAAAGAGGAATTGAAGTAAATAGTATAGATAAAGAAAGAAAATGGACTTTTATTCCTAAGAAAAATGTAGGAGATACAGTAAAATCAGGCACAATTATAGGAACAGTTCAAGAAACAAAAGTAATTGAATGTAAAATAATGGTTCCAGTAGGAATAGAAGGAATAATAAAAGAATTAAAATCAGGAGATTATACAGTAACAGAAACAATATGTGTTATTGAAGATAAAAAAGGAAAATTACACGAAATCCAAATGATGCAAAAATGGCCAGTAAGAAAGCCAAGACCAGTAAACAAAAAAATAAATCCAGATGATATGTTAGTAACAGGTCAAAGAGTAATAGATACATTTTTTCCAATTGCAAAAGGTGGAACATGTGCTATACCAGGAGCTTTTGGTAGTGGAAAAACAGTAATCCAACATCAACTTGCAAAATGGGCTGATGCAGACATAATTATTTATGTAGGATGTGGAGAACGTGGAAATGAGATGACAGAAGTTCTAACAGAGTTTCCTAATTTGATTGATCCAAGAACAAAAGATTCTTTAATGAATAGAACAGTTCTAATTGCAAATACATCAGATATGCCAGTTGCAGCAAGAGAAGCATCAATATATACAGGAATAACAATTGCAGAATATTATAGAGATATGGGATATAACGTGGCATTAATGGCAGACTCTACATCAAGGTGGGCAGAAGCCTTAAGAGAAATGAGTGGAAGACTAGAAGAAATGCCAGGAGAAGAAGGATACCCAGCATATTTAGGTTCAAGAATAGCAGAATTTTATGAAAGAGCAGGAAAAGTAGAATGCTTAGGAAATGAAGAAAGAATAGGTACTTTAACAGTAATAGGTGCTGTATCACCAGCAGGTGGTGACATTTCTGAACCAGTTAGTCAAAGTTCCTTAAGAATAGTAAAAGTATTCTGGGGATTAGATGCAAGTTTAGCGGCAAAAAGGCATTTCCCATCAATTAACTGGCTTACTAGTTATTCACTTTACAAAGAACAAGCAGAAAAATGGGAAATAGAGAATATAAGCGAAGAATTTGTAAAACTAAAAAATGAGGCAATGTCAATCTTACAAGAAGAAGCAAAACTTCAAGAAATAGTACAATTAGTAGGTATTGATGCAGTTTCAAGTAAAGACAGAGTTACCTTAGAAGTTGCAAGAATCTTAAGAGAAGATTATTTAGCACAAGACGCTTTTGATGATGTTGATTGTTATGCATCAAGTCATAAACAAGAAAGAATCTTAAAAATGATATTCAAATTTTATGACAGAATGAGTAAAGCAGTTCAAGCAGGTGTAAATGTTGAAGAATACATAAAATTACCATATGTTTCAAGAATAGGTAAAGCTAAATTTATAGAAGAAGAAAAAGTTGATAGTGAATTTAATGATATTGAAAAAGCTATTGATACAGAAACAGAGACAATAATAGAAAAAGGAGGTCTAGCATAATGATAAAAGAATATAAAACAATAAAAGAAACAGCAGGACCTTTGATGTTAGTAGAAAATGTAGAAAACGTTAAATATGATGAAATAGGAGAAATTAAACTTCAAAATGGAGAGAAAAGATTATGCAAGGTCTTAGAAGTTACAGAGAATGCTGCACTAGTTCAATTATTTGAAAGTAGTACAGGAATAAACCTAAAAGAATCTAAAGTTAGATTTTTAGGAAAAGGTTTAGAGTTTGGTGTATCTAAAAATATTCTAGGAAGAGTATTTAATGGAATGGGAAAAGCAATAGATGGAATGCCAGATGTAATAGCAGATAAAAAGATAGATATAAATGGAAAACCAATAAATCCAGCTGCAAGAATATTCCCATCAGAATTTATTCAAACAGGAGTATCTTCAATTGATGGATTAAATACCTTAGTAATTGGACAAAAATTACCTATATTCTCTGGATCAGGGCTTCCACATGCAGAGCTTGCAGTACAAATAGCAAGACAAGCAAAAGTATTAAAAGAAGATTCAAAATTTGCTGTTGTTTTTGCAGCAATAGGAATACCTTTTGAGGATGCAGAATTCTTTAAAAATAGTCTAAAAGAAACAGGAGCAATAAGCAGATCAGTTATGTTTATTAATCTAGCAAATGATCCAGCAGTAGAACGTATTTCAACACCTCGTATGGCTTTAACAGCAGCTGAATATTTAGCATATGAACAAGACATGCAAGTTTTAGTAATTATGACAGACATGACAAATTATGCAGAAGCTTTACGTGAAATTTCAGCAGCAAGAAAAGAAATCCCTGGTAGAAGAGCCTATCCTGGATATTTATATACAGATTTATCAACAATTTATGAACGTGCTGGAAAAATCAAAGGAAAAGAAGGATCTGTAACAATGATTCCTATTTTAACAATGCCAGAAGACGATAAAACACATCCAGTACCAGACTTAACAGGATATATTACAGAAGGCCAAATAGTTTTAAGTAGAGACTTAAATAGAAGAGGAATGACTCCACCTGTTGATGTTTTACTTTCTTTATCACGTTTGAAGAATGAAGGTATTGGAAAAGGTAAAACAAGAGAAGACCATTCAGGTGTATTAAATCAATTATTTGCTTCTTATGCCCGTGGTAAAGATGCAAAAGAATTGATGGCAATTTTAGGTGAAAGTGCACTTTCTGAATTAGATAGAATTTATGCTAAATTTGCTGATGATTTTGAAAGAGAGTTTATTGCCCAAGGTTTTGATACTGATAGAAGTATTGAAGAAACTTTAAATATTGGTTGGAAATTACTTTCTACCTTACCTAAACAAGAATTAAAACGTATAAAAGATATGTATATTGAAAAATATTATATTGATGATTAATATTAAATATATAGAGAGGAAAATGTTGTATGGCAGTATTAAATGTTAATTTGACACGTATAGAAAGTATCAATATGAAAAAATCTCTAAAAACAGCACAAAAAGGGCATAAACTATTAAAAGATAAATTAGATGAATTAATAAAAAAATTACTTGATTTAGTTAGACAAAATCAAGAACTTCGTAAAAAAACGGATGAAGGTTTACAAAAGTCTTATCAAAATTTTATGCTAGCTAAAGCTGTTATAGGAGAAGAATATATAGAAGAAGCTTTAATTATACCAAAAAAATCTGTCTCAATAGATATTGGAGAAACAAGCGTAATGAGTGTTAAAATCCCTAAATATCATTTTAGTGAAAACCTACAAGAGGATACTTCTAATAAAGCACTTTATGGATTTGCATATACTACATCTGAATTAGATAAGGCAATTGAAAGCTTCTCAGAAGTTTCTAAATTTTTATTAGAACTTGCACAAAATGAAAAAGCTATAGAACTTATTTCAGCTGAAATTGAAAAGACTAGAAGAAGGGTTAATGCAATTGAAAATGTTACTATCCCAAATTATATTGATACTATAAAATATATTGGACTTAAATTATCAGAAGATGAAAGAGCATCAACTTCTAGACTTATGAAAATTAAAGAAATGCTTGTTAAATAAGTAAAAAAGTGTCTGTAAAAAAGTCTATTAGAAAAATTATTGAAAATTTTTCTGATAGATTTTTTTACAGGTTGTATTTTTTATATTTTATAAGATTTTTTTAATTTCTTCGACAAATTTCGACACACTAGCTTGGCATATTGCAGTATAATTTTTTATAAGGATATAATATACTATGTTTGAAAATATAATACAATATTAGTATACATGTAAATAATAAAATTTGACAAAAATATAAAAAGTTTGCTAATATATATAGTCACATAGTTTTAAAATCTAATTGATTATAATAGGAGGTGATGTTATGAATAAGTTAATTAAAATCCTTTTAATAATAGCTGTATTATTAGCTATTGCATTGGGAATAATGACATACTATTATTTCTATATGAGAGAAGGCTACCTATCAGCAGCAATAGAATTAGAAAGAACTGTTAAAGCAATAGATGAAAGAGGGTTACAAATAGAAAGTACAGATAATAAGACAATTAGAATAGTTGATAAAACAGAGTAGTGCAATAAAAAAATAAATGTTACCAAGAAGGTGGTTCTTATTTTAGGACCCCCTCTTAAATATAAAGTATAAAAAGGTAAAGACATAAAATCATTTTTTTGTATCTTGTATTAAAGAGATACAACTGCTTGCACAAGTTTAAAATTTTTAAAATTTTTAGATCACAAAAAAAATTGTAAGTTATTTACAAATTTGTAATTTTATGGTAAAATCCTTTTAGTGTTTCGATTTGAAATGCTGAAAATAGTTATTCTATAAAGTAATGTTGTTTAGCTTTATAGTAATAGCTTCCTTCAAGTTGTGAATATCTGATGTAAATGTTACTTTTGAAAGGAGCATTTATATGAAACAGTTTAGTAAAACTTTTACTGCTCTTTCTCTTGCATTCGCATTAGTAATGAGTATGACAACAGTAGTTTCTGCTGCTGATATTGATGAAAAAGAAACAATGTCAGTAACAGATAAAGCTTCAGTATATTCCAATAAGTTTTATTCTGGCATCAATATTTCATCAAATCAATGGACAACAATTGCAACTTCAACTTCTGGTTTTAATTGCAATGTTTATGTCAAGTGTATGAATACTACACTTGATGGTTTAAGAGTAGTAGGAACAAATATTCGTATGCTGGGAAGAAACGGCAATGTTATTTGGTCTGAGAATGAAGCAGTTGCAGGGCAAGGAAGTAGAGTATTTTGGTGTGGTAGTGATATATATACTATTCAGGCATCACCAAGAGCAGGATTAGGCGTTATATATTGCCGTCAGGATTAGAGAACAGATAGGTAAATAGCATTTATAGTACATTTGCTCAGATATTGCAATAAGAAGGACTATGGTAGTCTATATAAGAATACCAAAGACTGTTAATAATATTATTTATATATTGTTAACAGTCTATCTTTTTGTATTTAATATAAAATACTGTAAATATATTAACCATTTATAATCTGTCTATATTTTAAAATTTCTATTGTTTAATTCTATTAGGTTATAATTTTGATATTAAGTATATAACAAATTATAAAAAAATATGTTATTATAATAAATCAAATAAAATAGCTTAAATTAGTCTGTTTTACAAAAATGAATAGTCTATTTCTTATTTATACTAGTTTCAAATAACTTATCTATTGTAATATCTAAGATATTACATATTTCCCATAATTCAAAATCTCGTACAGTTCGCTCATTATGTTCAATTTTAAAAATATCACGTTGGTATAAAGTAATTCCTAGTAATGTTAATTTATTACTTAACTGTTCCTGTGATATGCCTTTTCTTTCTCTTATAGAGCTTAACTTTTTACTAATAATATTATAATCTCCCTTAAATTTATTGAATTTTATATTTTATCCTTAAATTATAAAAAAATGGAGGGGTATATATTTTGTAATAATAAACACAATTTAGTAGAATTTAGAGAGAGATTTTATTATTGATATATTGCAAAAAAATTATAAGAAATAGTATCTATATTTTCTAACTCTTATTTTTTTATATAACATAAAAAAATAAGAAAGATAAAGTAATAAAAATTTTTTACTACTTATAAAATTAAAAAAAAGGACAAGGAGCAGTAAAAAAATGAAAGAAAAGCAAAATATAACAATAGAATATGGAGAAAAAAACTTAAAGCAAATAATATTAGGTATATAGCTATATGGAGATAATGTTGATACACTAAAGACAGAAGGAATGCAGTTTTTAACATTTAAGATAAGTTTTAATGATTATTATGCACAAGATATTTCAAACAAAATAAAAATTGCAGATGAATTAAATAGGCAAGAAATAGAACCACCAGCAGTATATTTAAAAATACCAACATATATTAAAAGATGTAGTAGTAATTCAAATGGAAAATACGTATGACTTAGAACACAAATAGGAAAAATATTAAGAAATGAAGTTTATTTAGGGAGTGTAGTAGGAAGAAAATTTTAAAAAGTTAGTCATAAAATTGCAAAAGTAAGAAGTACTAAGAAAGAAGAACATATAGTTTTAGAAAATATGCACAAACCAATTATAGATATTGATACATGGAATAAGGCACAAGAAAAGTTAAATGGTTATACAAAGGTAAGTATGTTAAAAGGTTTTGTATATTGTGGAGAATGTGGTAGTAAAGCAACTTTGCGAAACAGAGAAGAAAAAAGAAAAAGTGGTACAATATGGAGAGCGACTTATTTTATTTGTTCTAAAAGGAATAATTATACAGGGTTATGTTCATGCAAGCAGATTTCAGCAAATGTAATTAATGATGTTATAAATGAAAAATTAAAAACAGAATTTGAAAAAGTTAAATTATCAGATAATGAGATTAAAGATATATATAATGAAGCAGAAAATAGTGCTAAAAGTACAAATAATTTATTACACATAAAGTTAAAAGAATTAAATATTGATTTAGAAAATATAGAGAATAATATAGAAGAAATTTATCAAGATAAGATAAACAAATTAATACAAATAGAAGACTTTAAAAGTATTTATGAAAAAAACAAAAAGAGAGAAATAAAATATTACAAGAAATTAAGAAAATAAAAAAAGATATAGCACAAAATGAAAAAAAATCTACAAAATTTAATTTGTAAGAAATAAGAGAAATTTCAAAAAAGTTATTAAAATTAGATAAAACTAATAAAGTTATGTTAGAAAAATTAATTGAAAGAATAGAATTTGATAAAGAAAAAAACATAAAAATAAAATTTACTTTTAAAAGTTAATTATAAATAAATGAGTTGATAATCAATTCATTTATTTTTTTGTTTAAGAATTTGTAATAAAATCAAATATAAATTTAGAAAGAAAGGAAGCAAATAAATGAAGATATTAAAAAATATAATAAGAAAAAGAAATAATCGTATAACTACTTTTGAAGAAATTGTTGAAAGATGGCTAAAAATTAAAAAAATAGAAATTAAGGAATCTACCTTTTCCAATTATCAATATATTATTTATAAATATATAATGCCAAAATTGCAGAAAAAAAAAGTAGTAGATTTATCAAAATATAATTTTAATGAAATGGTATGTGAGTTAAAACAAACGTTAGCACCTAAAACAGTAAGAGATATAATATGTGTGCTAAAATCAATACTTTATTATATAGAAAATGAAATTAATTATGATTTAAAAATTAATAAAATAATATTACCAAAGGTAAACATAGAAAACGTTAAAGTTTTTAGTGAAAGAGAAAAAAATAAATTAGAAAATTATTGTTTAAAGCAAAATAATACTAAAGAACTTGGAGTTGTAATCTGTTTATATACAGGTTTAAGAATAGGTGAAATTTGTGCTTTGAAATGGAATAACATTGATTTAGACAGAAAGATTATATATGTAAATGAAACTATAGAAAGAATTTATAATAAAAAAAGTCATAAGACAAAATTAATTACGGACAAGCCTAAAACACAAAAATCAATAAGAGAAATACCAATTTCTAATAAATTATATCAAATATTAAAACCATTAAAAAAACAATATGAAGAAACAGATTTTTTTTTAACAGGAGAAAGCACAAAATATATAGAACCACGTAATTATGATTATATTTATAAAAGAATATTAAAAGAATGTAGGATTAAACCATATAAATTTCACACAATTAGGCATACTTTTGCAACTGAGTGTATAGAGGTAGGTATGGACATAAAAGCATTAAGCGAAATACTTGGGCATTCAAGTGTAAATGTAACTTTAAATAGATATGTTCATTCCTCTTTTAAAATGAAAAAGAAGTTTTTAGAAAAATTATAAAATCAAATATTTTAATTAAAGAGATTTATGTTTAAGGAAATAAAGAAAAGTAGATTGTAATTTTTTTATAATAAAATTGTAATAAAAATATAATATTTTAAAATATTTCTTTAAGTTAAATACTTAATGAAATATAAAAAATATCTTAAATAGCGGTAAAGACTAAAAAACATAGTTTTTACAATTTAAACTTATAAAAATTTTATAAGTGCTAATTGAAATAAAATGCATAAATAATAAGGGGGTGAAATATATGGGATTATTTTTGATAATTATAATAATAGTTTTACTTTTAGTAGGCTTCATATTTATTAGCAATAAATTAAGCAATTTAACACATAGAGCAAAGCAACAAGTATTAAAAAATACTGGTTTTAGTTCTTCAGAAATTCAGTCTAGTGTTATAGGAAGTGTTGAAAAAAGACATTTAAAAAAATTTTTAGAAGACCATCCAAACTTTACAGAAGAAACTATAAGAGATTTATTAAGACAATATACTACACACTTATTAAATAGAGATTCAATAAATGAATTTAGTCAAACAGTATATGAAAAAGTACACAGTGATTCTAAAATTGAAAAAATGCAAAATATGGAATTTAAAAGTGCTAGTATAAACTACTATTCAAATACAAAATTAAATGTTATTGTTATTTATACTGACAACAAAGATGAATATGAAATTTATTTATATTGTAGTATATTAGGCGACAGAATTCAATTAGATAAATATCAAATTTCCAAAGGTGCAGCAGTTGGATTTTAAGTACAAGAATTAAGGAGAAAAAATTATTATGAAAAGTGAGAAAGAGTGGCTAGTAACATTACTATTAAGCATATTTTTAGGGTCATTAGGTATCCATAGATTTTATGTTGGTAAAATTGGTACAGGTATTTTACAATTAATAACTTTAGGTGGATGTGGAATATGGACATTAATAGATATTATTATGATAGTAACAGGAAACTTTAAGGATAATGATGGAAATGTCATTCAAAACTAAAGTCTTAATATATGTAGTAATCAATTTGATAGTGTTAACATTACTTTATAACAGTTCAATCGATTCAAAATGTCTAGAGAATATTTGTTTAATTAAATTATTAACTGGAAAATCTTGTTGGAATTGTGGTATGACACGAGCATTTTTATCAATATTACATTTGGATTTTTATAAAGCATATGAATTTAATCATAAAGTATTGATAGTTTTTCCGTTGACAGTAGGAACATATTTATATTGTTCCTATAAATACATAATAAAGGGAGATGTAAAAAAAAATGAGTGAAAAAGGCAAAGCTATTTTAGCGTATATTTTTACTTGGGTAGGCGGACTTATTGTATTATTTGGAGTAAAAAATAATGAAAAGAACACAAAAATTCATGCAGCACAAGCTATTGTTATAGGACTTGGATATATGATACTTGTTGCAGTATATAGAATTATTCCAATATATATACCATTCTTTTCAACAATTTTATATGGCTTGTATGCTGTATGTATAATTATTGGAATAGTAAAAGTAAGCAAAGATGACAACCCAGAATTACCTGTGATTGGAGATATTGCAAAATCTATCTTTGGCAAAAAAATAGATGAATAATTCTTGTATGAGGAGAGAAAAGAATGAAAAAATATTTAAATAAAATTACATGTATTTCTTTGATTTTATTTATGTTACTTGATATATGTTCTAATGTTTTTGCAGCTGATGTAAAAACTTCATTAGATGTAATTCAAGAAGCAAGCGAAACAAAATATTTGGATAATGATCAAGGAAATATTTCGAAAACAATAGTTGATTCAAATAGTGAAACAGGTGAAGTAACTATTGAATTAAAATTATCAAATACAAAAAAAGAAAAAGAGCAAAAAAAAATATATGAAAATACTGAAGTTTATTTACTTATAGATGAAGGCATTTCACGTAATGATGAAAAATTATCAAAATATATTAGTAATATAGAAAAATTAGTAAGTAAAATTTTTAAAACAAATACAAAAACAAAAGTTGGAATTATTGGAATTAAGGGACCAATTGCAGATAGTTACGTTGATGAGAGTGGTAAATTAGTTGATGGCGATAAAGACGAAGCTACTGTTGAGGGAAATGCTTCTAATTCAGAAATAGTAATAAAACCAACTAATAGTATAGATACTATAAAAAGTGGATTACAAAAAATGAATTCATCTAAAACTAGATATTATAGTAATTTACAAGCAGCTATTAAATTAGCAAATAGCACTTATTCAGAAAATACAAATAAAATTTTAATATCATTATATGATGGTGTTCCAAGTGTAGCTATAGGAGTTAAGAGCCAAGTTAATACAGGGTGGTTATCAGAATATAGTACAATGGAAGAAGCAGTAAAAGGAAAACATGAAAAAATATCTACTTATACAAGAGATGAAATTTTAAAATTAAAAGATTCTAATATATCATTTATATTATTAAGGCCAGATGATACAAGTTATGATGAGAGATGGTATAGTTCTTCTACTGGAGAAAAAGTATTAGATTTTGATGGAAGTCCATATGTAAAAAAATTATATGGAACAATAGAAAGTCCAACATATGGAAAAATGTATAGTTTTAGCGATAGTACTATAGACACTATTATAACAGAAAATATTTATCAAGATGTAAAAAAGCTTATACAACCTGATATGTGCAATGTAAAATTAGTAGATTATTTTCCAAAAGATATAACAGAAAATTTTGAATTTTCATATGTAGGAAAACCAAGTACTGGTGCTGTATCAGACAAAATAGATACAAAGAATAATATAATAGAATGGGATATAGGTATACTAAAAGGAAATGAAATTGCAACATTAAGGTATAAACTAAAAATAAAAGATTTAAAGAATAAAAAATTATTGAATAAAACGATAGCTACTAATGAAAAAGTTATATTAACATATAAAGACACAGCAGAAAAAGATTATACAGTCACATTATCAAGTAGTCCAAAAATTAAATTATCAGAAGTAAAAGAAACAGAAACAAATACAGTAGGAAAGAATGAAATAGGAACAAATACAGTAGGAAAAAATGATAAAGACTCAACAACAGCTAAAGGAATATTACCTAAAGCAGGTACAATTATGACAATTACATTTGCAATAATTGGAATAGCTTTATTTTCAATAATAGCTTACAAAAAATATAGTAATTATAAAGATATAAAATAACGAAAATAATATTAAAATATTAATATTTCTTATCTCATAAAGGAGGTAAAAATGGAAAAGAAAAATAATGACATAAATCAAGAAATAAATAACATAAAAAATTCATATCAAGATAACAAAAAATCTAGTGGTAATGAACTATTACAATTTTTTATCGGAATAATTCTATTAGGTGTAGGATTATTCATGTTAAGCAAAAGAGTTATGGTTCATAGTAGTTGGTATGTATGGAGAATAGGAGGTTTTGACTTATCTTCTGGAACAGTAACAATACCATTAATAATAGGAATAATATGGTACTTTGTTAACTCAAAATCTTTAGTACCTAAAATTATAATAACCTTAAGTATAATATTTATAGTTATATCAATAATTATGAGTGTAAGAATAAACTTTGTGACCACTTCAATGTTTGATTACATACTAATATTTGGAATGGCAGCAGCAGGTTCAGGCTTATTATTAAAAACCTTATTTAGAAAAAGAAATTAGAATTAGGAGGAATTAGAAATGGCAATATTTGAAAGAATTAGTGATTTAGTAAGAGCAAATATAAATGATTTAATAGATAAAGCAGAAAACCCAGAAAAGATGGTAAAACAAATTATAATAGATATGGAGGAACAATTAAGAAAAGCAACACAAGGACTAGGAACAGCTATGGGAAGTTTTAATCAAGTGAAAAAACAATTAGAGACAGCACAAGAGCAATCACAAGTCTGGCAAAATAAAGCTAAAGCTTGTTTAGAACAAGGAAATGAAGAACTAGCAAAAAAAGCTTTAGAAAATAAAGTAAAACAGGATCAAATGGTAACACAATATCAAGAGATGACAATATCAATGGAAGCACAAGTTAATGAAATAAAAGCACAAATAGATGTATTAAAACAAAAATTAGAAGAAGCTAGAAGTAAACAAGCAATGCTTGTTGCAAGAAGTCAAATGGCAAATGCAAAATCACAGATGGCAAAAACCTTAGGAAATATGGATAGTAAAAGTGCATTTGCTAAAATGGATAAAATGGAGCAGAAGATTGAACAAAAAGAAGCTGAAGCAGAAGCCTTTTCAGAAGTATCAGGAATACAAGAAAGCGAAAACGATCCTTTTGCACAAATGGATAAAGAAAATAGTGTAAACGACGAATTAGAAAAATTGAAACAACAAATGAATAATAATTAGAAAGGAGTGTATGGTACTTTTAAGTTGTTAAATATACCATACAGTAGAAAAAATGAATATAATAGTAGCTTTACTCTTAATTGGTGGAGGTCTTAGTGCAATCTTTTACTTTAGGCCAAAGACACAAAAGGATGTATTAGAAATAAAGTATATGCAGACAAAGAAAATATCAGAGCTACAAGATATGTTTAATCAAATGGATTCAAATGGATTAGGAAATGATTATAGAGAATTTGTTGAATTAAAAGGTACAGTAGTTTCAGATAATTTATTAAATACACCCTTTTCAAATAGAAAAGTAGCATATTGTGAATCAAAATTAGCACAAGTTACAGAAACCCTAGAACAATATCGTGATAGTAATGGGTATACAAGAACAAGAGCAAAACAAAATGAAACTACAATATCTCATGAAAAATCTAGTCAGGAAATTTCAATGATAGATGATAGTACACAGACATCAGTTGTATTAGAGATAAATGGAACAGGTTGTAAGTTAGATATTCCAAAGACTTTTGATAGATTTGAACCAAAAAATAATCTTAGTAATTATAGATATTTTAATTCCTTTTCATGGAATAGATATGGTAGTGAAACCTTAGGTTTTAAAATGACGGAAGAAACAATAGAGCCTAACCAAAGTTTATATGTTATAGGTGAAGCATTTAGAGTTGGAAATAAAATACATGTTGGAAAGCCACAAGATAATAATAAACCTTTTATAATAACAACAAAATCTGAGGAGGATTTAATAAATAAATCAAATCAGAAAGCTTTATTTATGTTAGTTGGGGGAATTTTTGCAATAGTAATAGGTTTAGGAATAATTATTTCAAAGCTTTTCTAAAAAACAGATAGGAGTGATATAAATGTTACAAAATATATTAGAACAATTAAAAAATCCAGTAACAACAACAATACAAAAATCAGAATAAGAAGATATACAAAAGGGAATAATTAAACTAGTTGTTACATCTGGAATAATATCTTTATTAAATATTATTTCATCAATATTATTAACTATTACAAAGGTATATGAAGCTTATAGTATTTACTTATCTTCAAAAGTAGGTTCAGAAGTTTTTTACCTTAATAAATACCTATAGAGAGTCTTTAAATATAGAAAGTACAGATAAGTTAGTTTTAGTGACTACAGGAGTTATTACTGCATTAATAGCTATTTTAGTTATTATAATGTGTAGTATCTCAGGGATATCTTTAAGTTATTTAAAAGAAATTACAGAATTAATTAGTTTGAAATAAGAAAAATACATAAATTAAGAAATACTAAAGTAGAAGTCTAGTATTTTTTAATATTTTACTAAAATATTATTTTATATAAGTATAAATTTAAAAGGTATTTAAAATTTGATTTTTTTATCCTGAGAATGTCAATAATTTTTGAAAATAAGATACTTTTGTATCTTGGTTTTAAGCATATACTCGTTCGGTATGTGCTTTTT
>CAMXQV010000020.1 GCA_947245515.1 uncultured Clostridium sp.
CTATCATACATTAGCTTTTATTACAATTTTGTAATATTTCATGAAATTTCCCTGGAAATTTAGCAAAAAGTATTTAAAACCGTTTAAATACCTTAATATTATATGTTAATATTTTAAAAATATTACTACTAAAATTAATTTCATATCATCTTTGTAATTCTTTTACCCTAATATACCCCAATTTAATATATGTAATACTATTGTAACAATTAATTTAAAAAACTAAAAAATCCTTGAATTTACTTAAGTATTTTCAAGGATTTTTATTGCTATAATTTATAATAATATGAACTATTAGAGTTTTTTATTTTAGAACTACCTTTTTTATAAATATAATCCCAACACCTAATATTGCAAATGCTACTATCCCAATTACTATAGGTATTACATATCCATAATTTTCACCTGTACTTGGGGTAACAATAACTATTGGTGCTTGTGACTCGTCTGATTCCTTTGGTTCTGCACCTGGTATTTTGTCACCTGGCATGGTAGGAAGCTCTGATCCTTTAATTCCTGGTGGGTTAGCTTTTTCATCAGGATTATCTGGATTATCTGGATCTTTATGATCCCACTTGTCTAGTTCTAAGATTTCTGTCTCATTATTTAAGGATATATCATCAGAAGTTGTTAATTCTTTTGATACCTTTAAATCAACAGTTTTTTGACTATTTGGCATTACTGCACTATTTGCTAAGTATTCTGTATATAAAATTATTCTATTATTAATATCTGAAGTTTCTCCAAATATATCTTCTTTTATGTTTATTGGTCTATTTACTATATCTTTAAGCGCCTTATATTCTTCTTGAGTTATTGCTTTCCATTCATATTCTTCATTTTTGCTTTCTTCATATCCCCAATTCTTATCTAAGTAGTCTACTATTACACTTGGAGATATTTTTATTACCTCACCACTTTGAACTTTTCTTCCTGTGTCTTTATCCTCTTTTTCAAGTGGGTAATCTCCTCTATTTAATGGTGCTGTTGTACCAAATTTATAATAACTGTCATTATTAATATCAACTTCACTATGATTGTAGAAGGTAAATCTGTATGTAACTTCAATTTTTGCTCCTTGTAATATTTCATTATCTAACTCTACTTTTATAAAGCCTAATTCATATAAGGTTGGTTTATGTGTTGGATCTATTTTATCAAGCTTTATTTCTTCTTTTGTATCCATAAAGGTAACATGCTTGTTTTCACCTGTCATACTTCCATCTTCCTTAACATCTACATCAGACACTACTTCACCATTTGCTAATATCACTCTTAAATGACTTATTCTCTTCTTGATTTCTACTCTTTGTCTTGCTCTTTCTACAATTCCAAAATCTACATTATGAATATTGTATAAATAAGATTTACCATCTGTATATTCATCTGCTGTATCATATTCAACTTCTATATTCATATCTAAAGAGGTTGATGTCATTTCGTTTATAGCATAATTTCTTTCCTTAGAATATTGAATTTCTTTTAATTCCTGATCAATATTTTTTCTTGTTTCATAGTCATCTATTGCATCTGAATATCTTAATTCAACCTTGTTATTTGCTGTTCCTTTTCCTTTATACCAGTACTGATCGTTAATAGTGTATCTTGTATGATCATATATTGTACCTTTATAATTTTTTACTTCTAAAGTTTCTGTCTTATCTGGAACTCCATCATAGGATACTGTTACTTTCTGTCCTCCCCAAGTATATTGTATTACATAGTTTCCTGGTACATATCCTTTAATTACATATTCTCCATTTTCATCTGTAACGCTATTTTCCTCGATTATTCCACTAGCAATTGTGCCATCTGTAATTTTTTTATAGTTGTCAAATTTATTTCCATCTTTGTCTTTATATTTACCTTCTCCTGTATAGTATTCTAATCCCACATCTTTCTCAACAAGTTTTACTTTTACTCCTTTAATTCCTGGTTCATTATCGTTATATTTTCCATCGCCTTCTCTAATTTGACCAGATTTTAGTTCTCCTGTTGTTTTATCTAAGAATACTTTACCTCTAAATTCTCTCATAGATGGATCTGTATTTGGTTGTTCCCATGATATTGGTGGAGCTGAGTCCGTATCATCTTCATATGTGCTTTCATCTCCTGGTACGATAGTTCCTGGCTCTGAGTCTTTATCTATACCTGCATATATATATCCCCATTCGTCAAATACAGAGTATGAGTCAATTTCTACAAGATTATTAGTCAGATTATCTCCTGGCTCGCCGTCTTTTATTTTCTCTGCTTCTTCTTCTAGTTTTTTAACAGTTTCTCTTGTTAGTTTAAATTGTACATAAATATCTTGAACTTGTTGTGCTGGTATCTTTGGTAAATCTTCTAAGGAAATCGTTAATTTTTGATTACCACTTACTTTTTCTGTTTTTATTTTATCAGCTTTTATCTCTTCAGTAATTTTACCTGTTACTGCATCTATTTTTGTTCCTACTTGTGGTTGTTGCTCATAATTTAAATCATAATAATCTACAAGTCTATTCACTTTTGTTTGTAAAGATGTTGATGTATTTTTCATTTGTATTTTGTAGGTAACATATACTTCTAGCTCTTTTGCTCCTAAACTTACATTTGTATAATCTGATTTATAAATCGCTCTTGTGTATTTCATTTTTCCATATTTATTTCCAAATTTAACACCTACATCATGTCCATCTCCACCAGCTAATCCCATATTTTTAAATCTTTGCTCGTAATTATAGGTATGTTCTTTTTCATTTATTTCTGTTCTTATATTTTGTAAGTCATTCATTATTGATATGTCTGGTTGCTCCTTTTCATAAATACCTAGATTTATATGTCTTACCTCTTTAAATTTAGAGTCTGAATATTCTAGTAAATGATCAGCTAAATGAATTATTGAGGTATCTGCATATATTTTTGTACCTTCACTGTCACCTATTGGATCTACTCTTCCTTCATAATCTGTTGGTTCTGCTGTATATCCTAAATTCTTTACTAAAGTAGAGGTATGCTCTCCTCTAGTATAACTTAGTTTGTTTGTATCTGTATTGTCTTGTGTTTTAGATACTCCTTTTTCTATAATTGCATATCGTTCGTTAAAGGCATCTCTATCTATATCATCTGCTTTTGAACCATTAGTTATTGCTGGACTTGTTATTGGAGTAACCTTTTCGTACCTTAATCCGTTATATTTAAATTTTACATCATATTTATTTAATTCTGCTTTTGGTACTTTTTTGAATTCATAATATCCATTTTCATCTGTATAAGTTATGAATTCTGCTCCTTCTTCTCCCTCTCTTGCTTCTTGTCTTACTGTTGTATCTGTTCCAGAATATACTAGTCTTACTTCTATACCTTTTATTAAATTTTCTCCACTATCATATAAGTTGTTACGTACAGTTAATTTTCCTTCTTCATGTGTATCATCCCATACTCTTCCTGATAGTTTTGTATAGGCCTGTTGGTTTGCAACTTTTTGTTTTGATGTAGCTGTTGCATCAAGATTTTCTAAGTCGAATTCTACATCTTCATTAAATAAACTATATAAACGGTAAAAGTCTTCATCTTCTGGATTTACCAGACCTGTTTCTTTTGCATAGTATTTTCTATGTGCTGGCAATTTTTTTAGTCTAATATATCCATCTTCTCCTGTAATAAATTCTTTTGCTTGCTTTTCATCAGTTGTGAAGGTTACTTCTGAAGGTCCTAATACGTCTTCTTCTACTTTTTGGTTTTTCTTTTCTTTGTAATCTTTGATATATTGCTTGTCTCCACTTTCGTCAATATAGTAGAAGATGAATTTAGCATCTTTTAATGGGACTTCTTTTTCTCCATCATAATCATCATTGTCTATTTTGTATAATTCGATATTTCCATACAGCTTGTTTTCAATTTTTACAGTTTTTTGTGGAGAAGACTTATAAAAGCTACCAAGCTCTTCTGTCGATACTACTAATCTCTCTTTATCTATATTTGAATCTATAACTCCATAATGATATATTTGATCATTAATATCATATGGTCCACTACAACTTTTTTCAACTAATTTATAATAGTAATCCTCTGATTTATAATAGTTTGGATTTGGATCAGTATTATAATGTAGTTTAACTTCATAACTACAATATCCATCACTTCCTGTTGTAATAGTTTTATTTGTATTATAATAACCTGTATCCGTCGTTTTTGAGTCTCCCCAACCTAAGACCATTTCATTTGTTACCTTTCTCTCCCATACTTCAAAGGTTACACCTGGAATAGGTTGTTTTGTTTCTCCATCATATTTATATACAACTAGTTTTCCATACTCATCATGTGGTGGTGCTGATATAATCTTTTGATCATAGAATTCATATACTTGTTCTACAGTTGGTTCTCCATCTCTATTTTCTTCAATATGTACAGTCTTTGTATTTGGAGCAGATATTTCGTATCCTGGTGGTGCTTGTGTTTCTGTAATAATATAGTTTCCTGGTTCTAAATTTACTAATAATATTCCCTCTTTATTTACTACTTCTATATCTCCTGTATCATATTCATATCTTATTATTGGATCTGAACCTGGAACTGGATACGATTTTGGAAAAGCTTGTACTCTAAATTTCGCTCCAACTAATGCTTCTAAAGTTGCAGTATCTTTCTTTATAATTCTTAATTTTCCTTTATTGGGTTCTTCTTTTTTGTTTACAACATATACCTCAACAGGTTCAATTTTTTCTCCTTCTCTTAAATCTACTTCTTTTGGTACAGGATCAATTGCGTAACCCTCTGGAGCCTTTGTCTCTGTAATTTTATAAGGTCCAAAGCTTAATTTTGATATAGATATAAAGCCTGCACCAGTTCTTTTTCCATCAACATATCCATATCCACCCTTTAAAGATACAGTTTTCTTATATCCTCCTGGTCCTTCTACTAAAAATTCAACTCCATCTGATATTACTTTTCCTTCTTCATCTACTTTTCTTATTATTAATACTCCTTCTTTACGATCAACTGGATTTTTAAATCGTATAGATACTGGATTATCCTCATCATTACTTTCATATACTGTAACCACATGCTTTGGATATTTAGACAATCCATAACCTTCTGGAGGTTGTATTTCTTCAATTGTATACTTTCCTGGTTCCAAATCTTTTAATAGTATAGTACCATCTTCATCTGTTTTCAAATCAGCTTTTACAAAAGATTTATCTTCATTATATACTTTAAATACAGCACCTTGTAATCTTTTTTCTTCATCGTTTTCATCAACTTTAATTATTTCTAGACATCCTTTTCCTGTTGGAGGTTTCCCTGTCCATTTTAAGGTTTCTGTAAATGTTGAACATGTAGGAGCCCCATATATTGATAAATTTTGTCCTTCATTTACTTTTTCTCTAATTAAAACAATTCTACCTTTATATCCTGTAGACTCAAAATGTAATTTAAGAGTCCAATCTGATGTAATTTTATCTTCGCATTTTATATAAAAAGCTTCTGTTTCTTTTATATCCTTGACATCAATTTCTGTATACTTTCCATCCTTTTTTGTTGAAACTTTTTTTAGTTCTACTTCTGAACCCAATAAACTACCACTACCACTTAAGGTAAAAGTTAATTTATTTGGTTTATATCCTCCAAAGGTACTTACTTTAAAAGGACCTAAATATCCACTAGTATTTTTACTTGGTTCAGTATTAGTCTTCTTAGGTTTCTCTGTTGGATCTCCCATATTTTTTCCATTACCCTTTGCTTGTGCCATATACAGATTTATAGTAGGATCTGTTGAGTCATTATTGCTATCATTTGATTTAAAACTTGGATCTAATAACTTTAATAACTCGTTGTGCTCAAAAAATAGTCTTTTAAAGGCTGACTTCCATGCACTATGTGTTCCAACTGTTGGATCTGGAACCCCTTTTGCTGCTTGATTCATAGCATACAATAATGCACCATTCATTGTAGCATTTTTTACATTTTTTCCATCATCACTTGGACTGCTATATACTGTGGCTTTTGTTCCAACAAAATCAATTATATTTACTATTTTATATTTTCCACCTTCTGTTCCACTTTGACTATGGTACATACATGCAGCACCTGGAAATACTATGGTAGCATCTTTTTTATCATCTCTTTTAGCACTATATAAAGATATATAGGAATTAATAAACTTCTTTAAGTTTGCATTTACAAAGCTTTTATTTCCTTGTCCTCCATTATCTTGTGTACTATTAGTAGCCCATTTAGCTAAATCATTATCATTCTCTATTATCTTTTCAGATATCTTATTTCCTTTGTCATCTAAAATTGGAACAATAAGTTTTTCTGCTTCACTACTCGCAGCATATATCTTATATAGACCAAGAACACTAACTATTAAACTTGCTATTATAATCATACAAATTAAAATTTTATTTTTTACTTTTTCCAAACAACTCTCCCCCCTTTCTTTTTATAATATAAACAACTATTCCTGCTATTACTAAGCCTACAAAAATTGTAATGACACAGATTTTTACAATACCTGTTCCAATCGAGATAATTACACCTGCAGTACTTATATCGTCTTCTCCATTTAGCTTATTACCTGCTATTGAATCTTTGTCTTCTATATTTTTATCATTACTGCTCTTATATATTTCAGCAGTATTCGAAATTAAACCACCATCATTTTCATCCAAAGTTTTTGTCAATAATAAAGTTATTTCTTTTGTCTCTCCTGGTAATATCTTTTGGTTTGACAAACTTGTACTATTAAGCTTGCCATCCTCTGCCATATACCAATTTTTGTTTAGTTCAGAATTAAACTTAAGACCTACTGGTATAAAATCTATTATTTCATTTGCATATCCCTCAACTTCACCTTCATTTGTAATAGCTATTTTATATTCAATAACTACAGAAGTTCCTTTATAATACTTAGCTTTTATTTCTAGTTTAGCTAATTTTTCGTTGTTATATTGATATACAGAAGTTCCTTGTTTATTTTGTATTGATATTTTTGAAACTGTTTTATCTAGTCTTAAATCAAATACTTCTTTTTCAATCAATCCAATAGATATATTCTTTACATTTCCATTTAAAACTTTGATGGTATCTGTAATTCCTACTAAGGTTTCAACCTCGCCTATCTTCATACTTTTACTTATTACATCTGAATTTTCTTTGTCTGTTACTCCAGCTTTCTTATATTCTGTTAAATTATATTTTTTAGTATCATATTGGAATATTACTATATATTCACCATTTTTCACCTTAAATTTATACTTGCCATCTTTATCTGTTGTTGTATTCCAATCGCTTATTATTTCTCCTGTGACTTTATTTGCTAGCTTTACTTGAATTCCAGATAATCTTTCCTCTTTATCCTCTAACTTTCCATTCTTATTTTTGTCTAGCCATGCAATTCCTGATATTTCATATTCCTTATTCTTATCTACTGTGTTTCCTGAGTTATCTCCATTATTGTTATCATCATCATCATCTGGAATTTCATATGCCCCTATTAGAAAGCTTAGTTCCTTTGAATATATATCTTCATATTCACTATCTTTATAAGAAATTTTTGTTTGAGAAGTTACCTCTTTATCTTCTGATTTACTATTTACTGTTACCTTTATTAAAAATTCTACTTTACTTTTTGCACTAATCTTAAAATCATAATTAAAAATATTATTATCTTGATAATACTTTTTATCTAACTCAACTATTTCCTCTCCAATTTTTCTATCTATTTTATTAATTTTAAGCATATTACTCATATTGTTTTCTATATTTAATTCATTATCATGATCTGTATTATTTTCTACTGTCACTTTAATATTAAAGCTATCCCCATTTTGTAAAATTCTACCTTCTTGTACATCACTCTCTTGTTTTACTGTTATATCTTTTGCAGTTTGTATTGTCTTTTTTAAAGCTACATTAGAAGTATACACCTCATTTTCCTTTGTTGTAGCTGTTGTTACAATCCCTGCCAATACTTCTGTTTTGTCTAAATCCATTTTACTTGCTGTTGTATTAATCATAACTTTTATATTTTGGTTTTCAAATAGCTTATAAATTTGAAAAGTTACTATTTTTGTATCACTATCATATTTTAGGTTTCTAATATATGACCTATCAAATTCTTCTAAGTCATCTGTAAAAAATTCTAAAGCTTCTAAATCCTTTATTTCTAAAGCACCAAATTGTATTTCTACATTTACATCTTGTAATTCCCTTTCTCCAATATTAGAAATATTTACAGTAGTTGGTGCTGTAAAGTTTGCATATTGTTTTACTTCTTCATTAAGAGAAAACTTAGAATTTATCTTTAATTCACCTTGTTCTATTTTGTTTCTAATTGTTGTTGTATTAATTGTCTCCATATCATCTGCACTTATTTCTATCTCTCCATAAGTTTCTTTTTCTGTTCCTTCTACTTTCTTTACTACTACTTCATAGGCTAATTGAATGACTTCCCCACTTTTTATTGTCTCTATTGTATCAAAGTTTTTTTCTGAAGTTTCTAATTCCTCAAAAGAATGCTCTATTCTTTCCTCATCAGATATATCATAGTTAAATACTTTCTTTTCTTTTAAATCATATAACACTGCATTTTCTTGCTTTACCTTTACTTTTACATTTTTTAAGTCTTTTCCAGTTTTATTTGATATCTTAATTATATTTTTTAAGGTTTCTCCTTCATGTACCTTATCCTCTTCTTTGATGTCTATCATCCCTAATCTTGTAGTTGTTTCAACTTGTACTTTTCCAGTTACTTCATCAGTAGGCTTCTCTTCTTCTGGGATTACTTCTGTTGTTTCTAAAGATACGTTTTCAGTTTTTAATTGTAATCCAAAATCTTGAGTTAACTCTTGACCTTGATAGGTATAAGTTACTTTTTGCTCTATTTTACCTATTTGGTTATATCCTAATTCTTCTGGTAATTTATAATCATATTTTAAAAACATGGTATCAGTTGCTGGTATTTGATCTGTTTCTATTTTATAGGCTTTTACTTCTTTAAGTTCATCTATATTTTGTGTCCAAGCTTCTCCGTTTTCTGAATAATAAAGGTCTGAAGCTTTATTTACTTCAATTGATTTTATTAATTTTAAATCCATTGTTGTATTATCTGCATTTTTTCCTACAATTGTAACCTTTTCAAGACTTTCTGGATAATTATTTACTAGAAATGTATTTCCTTTTATTTCTTTACCTTTACTTCCTATATCTATAATCTCATTTACATTTTCTGTTCCTTGTGCTTCTATTACATCTCCTTTTGAGTTGTAATTCTCTACTTTGTTATATACTAGTAAACCTTCTTTTGATTTTAATTCTATTGGTAATTTTTTCTCATAGATATTCTCTTGTGAATTTTCATTTGTATATAACATTTTTATTTCTGTAGTTTTCGTATTTACATTTTTTAATACATCTATATTGGCATTAAGGTTTAATATAATTCCTTCACTTAAATTACTTGAATGTTGTGTTTGCTCTCCCTCTAATACAACTTTCATAGCTTTATTGCCTTCTGCTGTGTCATAAATATTTGCTTCTTTTACTTGCATTCCATCTAAAAATACTGTATTAAAAGTTGCTTTAATATTTGTTATTTCTGATGGAAATTGAAGTTCTATTGTTGGATTTTTATATAAATCATATTTAATATCATCTGTTTTTAATATTACATTAAATTCTATATTTTCATTTGTTTGTAAAGTAGATAAGGAATTTGTACTACTTGTAATTTTTGCATAGCTTTCTGGCTCTTTTAATTCTATTATTTTTTCTATTAAATTTTCATCTTTCTTTTCGTCTAAACTTAAAGAACCAGTTAGCTTTATTTTCTTTACTTTTTTCAAAAGGTCTTTTAGCTCTACATCTTCAATTAGTTTTTGTTTATGTAAAAATACTAACTCTCCTTCATTTTGTGCCTTATCTACTTCTAAAAGTATTTCTGTTTGATTTTCATATTTTATTTCAATATTTTCTTCTTCAGTTTTCTCAATAGTTTCTTTATTTACTATTCCTAATATTTTTCCTTCTTTTGTTTTTATTATTATTCTTCCTGTTTCACCTAATACCTTTTTTGCTACTTCTTTATTTATACTTGTTGAATAATAGTTTAAATTAGCATTAAATTCTTCATTTTCACTTATATATTTCGCATTTCCTTCACTAATCTTTATATCTTCTACTAAATTTTTTAATCTTATGTCTATTATAGTTTCTGTTTCTATACTACTTTCTTCTCCATAATATAAGTTTCCTTTATATAATTCTTTTTGACCTTGTAAAGCATAATAAATTGCACCATCTTTTTCTCCTTCTATTACAATCTCTAATTTTGCTTCTATAATTGAATTATCTTTATCAAAATATTGAATTCTATTATTTAAAGAAATCTGCTTATCTAATACTTCTGCATTTTCTTTTAATATATAAGTTATTAAGATTTTATCTTCTTTATTTTTATTCCATTCTATTTTTCCATCTACTTCTGGATTTAATATTGTTATTTCTACTTTATTTGTTTCTTTATTCCAGTTGCTTTCTAGTTCACCTTTATTGTTATTTGTTGCATAGGTTCCTCTTTTTGCTACTTCTATTCTCTCTGTTCCTTCTATTACGTCTACTTCTATTTTTGTCTCTTTTATTGGATAATTATTTTTTGATGGTCTTGTTGCTAATTCAAATTGTAAAACTCTCTTATTTTCTTCATTTATTTTGTATACTTTGTTTGTTACTACCTTTACTTTACTTTCTAAGGTTTTTTCGGAAATTTCTGGATTCAATTTTAATTGTAGCTCTGCTGTTGAGTTTATTTGTTTTACATTATTATCTCCAACTATATAAGAACCTACAAGATTTATATTTGTAGTTTTATCTAATAATTCTAATTTGTATTGCTCTTCTTTTACTATTTCTATTCCTATATCTAAAGTTACTTCTTGACCAGCATTTATTTGATTTAGCTTAATATAATTTTTCTCTATTTGGTTTATATACTTATCTTCTATATCGGTGTTTAGTATGAAATTGCTTTCTTGAATATGAATTTCCCCATTGAAATAGCCCTCTTTTTTTACTTGTATTGCTAACCTCAATTTTATATCTCTATCTGACATGTTTGTATTTAACGATTTGTATTCTTCTCCCTTGTTATCTACAAATATCGCCTTAAATAAAATATTGTTTTCATTAGTTACCTCTAAATCTCCTACTGCAAAAGATATAAATTCCATTCCTATTGCTATAAAATTACCTAAGGTTAATGCCATTATTATTAATATTACTAGTATTGTTTTTTTTATTTTGTTTTGAAATTCTTTCATTACCTCTTCCTCCTAAAAACACTAATCTACTTCTATAATAACAGCCCTTTATTTTTCTTTCAATATCCTGTAGCTTCTGTTATTATGACATTATTTGCTTAACTATTAGGGAAGATATATTTATTGATTTTATTTTTCAAAGTTTTCTTTTTATTTACATTTATTTTACAAGCCTTCTCCTGATTTTTCTATTTATCCCTCCTTTCCAAATTTGCGTAGTACTTTCGTCTGAAACACTTCTATTGGTTATCAATAAGAATATCTTGGTTTCCAAAAAGCCGATACCTTATTTTATTGTAATAAATTCCTTTATCTTCTTAAATTTTGCTTCACCAATTCCATTAACCTTTTTAATCTCTTCTATATTCTTAAACCTTCCAAACTGTTTTCTATAATCTACAATCTTTTTAGCAGTTGAAACACCAATACCTGATAAATTCTCCAACTCTTCTTGTGTTGCAGTATTAATATTAATCTTACTAGTATCCTTCTCCTTTATAGTATTCTTGCTAGTTTCAAAATTTTTAGAATTAGAAGGAAGCATATCACTGCTAGATATCTGTTTACTTGTCTCTTTGTTTTCTGTATTATTTCTATCCTCTATTTTAGGTATATATACTTTAATACCATCTTCTAAAATAGAAGCTAAATTGACCTTATCTAAATCTGCATTTTCTTTTAAACCTCCTGCTTTATCTATTGCATCACTTAACCTACTCTCACTTTCTAATTCTACAAGCCCTTCTTTATTTACTGCACCTGTAATATGTACCTTTATCCTTTGAACTTCACTTTCTTCAGATTTCTTCTCTTCTTTAGTATCTATTTCTAACTTCTCTTCAATAGTATTGGTATCTTCTCGATTCCCTAGATTCTTATAATAATAAAAACCTAATACTATCACAATTAAAATAAAGATTAATATTATCTTCTTATCTTTAATCTGACTTAACATTTTTAACCTTCTTTCTTTTTAAAATTTTTAATACTTCTATGGATAGTAAAATTTACTATTGTAAATTTTCATAAAATAAGATATATTATATAAAGGAAATTTTGGGAGAAAAAAATATGAAAAACTATTATAAAAAAATCGTAAGTTTAAGTTTAATTTTAATTATAATGATATTTAATATATGTTATGTATATGGAAATAACGAAATAAATAATCTTTCTGCGGAGGCTATTTATCTAATAGATAATAGAACAAACAAAGTATTATATAGTAAAAATGAGAATAAAAAAATCTACCCAGCTAGTACAACAAAAATTCTAACTGCAATTTTAGCAATTGAAAATTCAAATCTGGATGAAAAAGTTACTGCAAGCTTTGATTCCGTAATATCAATAAAAGATGGATATTCAATAGCAAATATTATGGTAGAAGAAGAACTAACAGTAGAACAATTACTGCAAGTACTACTTGTATATTCTGCTAATGATGCTGCAAATATTTTAGCTGAACATATTGGAGGTTCTATAGAAAGCTTTGTTTCTATGATGAATACTAAACTTCATGAACTTAATTTAGAAGATTCTCATTTCAATAATGCATATGGAAAACATGATGAAAATCATTACACTACAGCACATGATTTAGCTTACTTATTTAAATATTGTTTAAATAATGAGACTTTTAGAAAAATTGCTGGAAGTGCTTCTTGCGCTATACCAAGTACAAATAAATCTACAAATAGATTATACCAATCAACTAATGATCTTTTAAATCCTAACAGTCCCAATTATTATCCTTATGTAACAGCTGGAAAAACTGGATTTACAACTCCTGCTAAAGAATGCTTAGTTTCTTCTGCTTATAAAAATAATTTAGAATTAATATGTGTTGTTTTAGGAAGTGATAATAGATTTTCTGATACTAAAAATTTATATGATTATGCATTTTCAAATTTTGAACTAAAAAATATCGCAAAAGAAAATGACTTTGCAAATCAAATTGAAGTATCTAATGCAACTAAAACTACAAAAGATTTAGATTTGTTAGTTAAAGAAACTATTCCTGCACTTGTAAAATCAAAAGAAACTTTGGATATAAAAACAGATATCAATTTAAAGGATAATATTACTGCTCCTATTTCTGAAAATGATATTCTTGGAACTATTACTTATGAAGTTGATGGAATATCCTATACTACCGACTTATTAGCATCTCATAAGGTAGATAAATCTAAAAATATAGAATATATCTTTTATATAGCTTTATCATTTTTTATAATTATTTTTTTATACACTATTTTAACTTTTAAAAAACGCAAAAAATAAAAAATTTACTTTTATAAAAAAACAGAATTAATAAATTTTATTATTTTTAGAAGTTTATATATTTAACCTATAAAATTCTTTTATAATTTTTTTAAATATATAAACTTCTTTTATTATAGACTTTATTGATAGTCTTTTCCTATAATTATTGTAACACCAACCTTACTAGAACTTGATTCACTTGATGTAATTCTTCCAACTCTAAGTAAACCTTTTATATTTTCTAAAGTAATATCTTTTATATTCTTTTTGTTAATTATTGTAGTTTTTGTAGTTATATTTGTGCTTCCTGTTCTTGTAATGGTATATCCTTCCTCTTTTAATTCGGTTACAACCTTTTGCAAGTTTTTACTAACACCACTACCATTTAATACTTCTATTTTTAAGTTTGCTTTATCTTTATTTATTGTAGTTTGCTTTGCATTTAATTCATTTGAGGTTGTATTTTGTTTTGTTACCTTTGTATCATTTATTTCGCTATCTTCATTTTCCTCTTGCTCTAAATCTCTATCATGGAAAAGTTCTTTAACTAATTTTTTTGTTTCTTCTTTGTCAACTACAAATATGCTAACATTATTTGTTTGTTTCCAATCTGGAGTTGTTCCTGGTAAAGTAGATGTTAATAAATTTTCTGTGCTAAATTCTACTGCATATGGCACATAATCTTTGGCTACGTCAAAATTCACATTTGTTGTTACAGTTTCTTTTGCTACATCTAATATTTCACCTATTTTGAATATGTTTTCTGGTTTTAGTGTTTGCTTTAATACTTGCATTATGAATTCTCTTTGTGTTCTCATTCTTCCTAAATCGTTATCTCCATATTCTTCTGGATAGGTTGTATTATTGTTGTTATGTCTAAATCTTACTAATTGTTCAGCTTTTGCTCCATCTAATAATTGTTCTCCTGCTTCTAAATGTATGTGTAAATCTTGAAATTTATCATCATAATCCATATCTATTGGTACATTAAAAGTAACTCCTCCTATTACATCTACTAATTTTATTAAGGCCTCATTCCTTATTATTACATAGTATTCTATGTTTAACCCTGTTAATTGGTTTATTGCATTTAATACTGCTTTTGGATCTTTGTTTTTACTATATAAGGTGTTTATTTTGTCATAGGCTGTTGCTTTTTTTGTATTATTTCCTGTAAAGGTGTCTCTTGGTATGGATAATAAGGTTGCTTTTTGTGTATTTGGATTATAAGATGCTACCATTATTGTATCTGTTAGTTCTACTTCTTCTTGATCTGTGCTTATTCCTAATACTAATATTTTAAATTCAGGTAGATTTTTTCTTGTATTTTCGTCATGTCCTACTACTGTTGCAAGCATTCCACTTAGTCCCCATCCATTTTTATATACTCTATAGGTAAAAACTCCTACTACTATTAGTAGTATTAGTAATAGTAGTAACAATAGTTTTTTCCAGATTTTTTTCTTATTTTTATTTGGCATTTTGTTTTCCTTTAGCTTCTTTGTTTTATTACTTTTATTTTCTTTTATATTTTGTTGATCATTTTCTTTTCCATTCTTTGTTTTATTACTTTTGTTTATTCTTTTGTTATTGTATTCTTTTTCCAAAATAACTCACTCCTAAAATTTCATGTCCTTAGTATAACAAATATCTTGCAAAAAGGCAATAAATTTATGACAATACTTCAAATTTCCCTATTATAGATATTTTATAAAAAGCCATACCTTTAAGACTGAAGAATTTTTATACAGTTATTGGAAAAAAATTTGTAATATGTTATTTTCATATAATAATTTTGTAATAAAGCTATTTTCAATTTCCTTATGTACAATATTATTTGGATTAACCTTAGAAATGAAGCTTATAACAAGCAAAATTAAACTTATTATAAAAAAACTAATTATTATTCCATAAAGAACACCTCCAGCTTTATCAAATTGATGAATAATTGGTAAATTAGTTATAAAGCTAGTTAAAGAAGTTATAAAAAATAATATTATTTTGGTTATTATAAATAGCAAAAACATTATGCCACCATAAACTATATTACATGCTAAGGGCCTAGCAACCTGTGTTAATACTTGATCATAAGTTTTTTCTATTATATCTTCTGAATTCGATATTTCCTTTTTGTTCATAATAACCTTTTCTATTGCTTCATCAATTTGTGTATAATCAATTACAAAATTAGCTATTGGTCTATATAAGATAAAAGTAATTACAATTGCTATAAAAAAACTACAAAGTCTTATTCCTAAATTGACTAGTCCCTTTTTATATCCCAAAAATACAGTTAATGCAATAAAACTTATAATTACAACATCAATTATTATTCCCATAAATTATCCTCCTATAAATTTACTATTTCAATTTTATCTCTATATACTATTCCTGCAATATTATTTGAAAGTACTATATTGGTTATTTCTTGTTTTGCTATATATCTTTTAACTAACCATCCACCTTTATTAATAAATTCTATATCTGTTCCTAAGTTAAGTGCAATAATATCTCCATAAGAATATAATTCTTTTGTAATTGAATTAACTTTGTACTGTTTAGTATTTTGATTATCTATATTTATTATATTTACAATTGAATCTGCTTTAAATAAACCAGATGATTTTTCTTCAACTGAAACTATGCTTTCATCTATTTCTACTGACTGAAATAGTATTTTTTTATTTTTGTTATTTATAAGCTCTTTATCTTGCCCATTTTCTATAAGGTGTATACTATCTGTGTACATACATACTAACTTGTTTTTATCATTATATTCAATATTTGTAATTAATTTGCCATTCTCACTTTGATATGAATTTCCCATTGCTTCTTCTTTTTTTGTTCTTGCTTTTTCTATTGATAAAATTCTAATATTTGATTGTATTATACTTCCAGATGTATCTACTTCTGCAATTGCTACATTTTTATTATCTTTTGAAATACTTACATCTGCTGTTCTTGTTGATGATAAATATATTTTAAATAATTCTTCTCCTTGTGAATCATATATTACAATTACTGTTTTATGACTAGTAGTATTAACTACTACAACTGCTACATATCCATTTTTATTTATATGTATTTGTGAGACTTCACCATCTACTGTATTTTCCCACACTATATTTTTATCTGCTATAACATATAATTTTTGTCCATAACTTTCTGCAATTGCTAAAAATCTATTTGCTGAATCAAAGCATGGATTTGATATCTGTATTTCTAGTTCTTCTTCTTTATTTCCTGAATTATTATATATTTCAAATTTATTTTTGTTTAGTATACCTATATATTTATTAAAGGCATATATACTTGAGTTCGTTTCTTTTAAATCTATAGTTGTTACTTTATCTTGTTTTACTTCTTTTCTAAAAATATTTTTATCAATCCATTCTCTTACTACATAATTATTTAAATATAATATCCCAATTATTATTACTAGAAGGATAACTATTACTAATATTATTGGAAGTATTGTTTTTTTATTATTAATTACTTTTTGTGTAGTTTCTTTCCATACATCTTTCATTTATTTTCTCCTCGTCTTTTGCTATTTATGTTATATCAATTTTTAATAAATTTTACAATACTTTTTGCTTTAAGTTTTAAATTTCTCCTTATTCTACTAAGATTTAAACATCTTAAAAATTTGTAATAGTCCCAAATAACCAAATAGTGGATATAAGAAATTAATCAAATTTGAAAAACCTATTTTAGAAACTACTAAAGCAGTTATGCACATAATTAACGCAAGCTGTGTATAACTCTTCTTATCTTTGCTTACGTTTTGCAAGAAACTTGCCCCTAAAGAAATTGAAGTTGTAAAAATAGAACCTAATATAATAAATCCATATAATATTCTAAATAGACTAAACATTTTAGATACAACATATACAGCAGGCATTTCTAGTTTAGTTATATCTACATCTACTTTTAACAATAATAAAAATACAATAATAGAAAGTAAAATAACAATAATAGTACTTATTAAAGATATAAAAAGGATTTGCCTTTTACTTTTTAAATAATCTTTCAAAGTTATTAAAACTGGTATTAATAAAATACTATTATAACTACCATATAAAATTGCATTTAATAAAAAACTAGAATTATTTAATCTAACTAAGTAATTATCTAAATTCAAAAAATTAATATCTTTAAAATTTAATAAACCTATAATAACTAAAAAGATGATTAAAATTGGAACTAAAATTTCGTTTGCTTTTACTACTCCCCTAATACTTGTCATAAATATTCCAAAACATAATATCGCTAATATAATACTACCGAATTAAACTATTTATTGAAAACTCTTGTTCAAAATATGCCCCAAACCCAGCAATCATAATAAAAAAAGTTACTAAAATAAAAATATTAACTAACAAATTTATAATATTCTTTATTCTTGAATTTTTATTCTTGGATAATAATATCTCTAAAAATTCTTTATAATTCTTTATTTGATATTTATTAAGTATCTTTAAGGCCTGATATATTACTCCTCCCATTAAAATACTAGAAATTAATATTCCAAAAAATCCTTCCTTTCCAAAAGAAAAAAAGAATACATACATTTCTTGACCAGAAGCAAAACCTGCACCAATTATGGTTCCTATAATAACAAATACAACTTTCAAAACACTTTTCATAAAAGACTCCTATTTGTACTTCGAATATAAAAATCCCATATTAGTTTATGGGATTTTCTTTAATTTATTCTATTTTTTTCTTCTTCTTACTTGCCAAACTATAATTCCTATTAAAATTATTAATAATGGAACTGTAAATATTACTATTTTTATTATTATATCTTGCTGTTCTGTTGCTGTATAGGTTACTCTTCCTGTACTTTTTCTTGCTGTAATATCTTCTTCTCTATCTACTAGATAGGCTATTGAATTTAACACTAAATCTTTATTATAAGCTAACTGAATTGCTCCATATTGTGAATTTTGACTTAGTTGAAAGTCTGAAAGGAAATAGTTTTCTCCAAATATTATTAACTTTGATATAACTGCACTTTCTTCACTCTCTTCACTTTTTTCTTTTATTGTCTTTTCTAACTCAGCTCCTATAATAAAACTTCCTTTTTCATCTTCATTAGTAGCTGAATCTACTTGATTTTGAAAGTTATTTCTAAAATATGCTCCTTCACTTGTAGTTACTAATTTTGTACTTGTAACTTTTTTTTCTTTTAATTTATCTTCGTTAATATTTATTTTTGTAGCATTTACTAGTATTACTCCTGTTGTATTATATAAATCTTCTGTAACTGTTGAATTTTCTATATTAGGGATAATTAAATCTGGTGAACCAGCTACCATCTTACTTGCATCTGTTTCTCTTATAATACCTAATTCAAAAGGATTTACTCCATATTCTGATAATATCTTGTTTACATTTGGTAGATCTTTTTTAGCAGTTACTGCTGAATTTAACCATAATATATTTCTTCCTGATTTTATATAATCTAAAATTGAATTTGTTGTAACATCATCAAAGTCTTTATTTGGCGTTGTTACTACTAAAGTATCACAATCCTCAGGAACTTTTCCTTTTGATAAAATATTTAAGGTTTCTACTTGATTAATTTCATTTCCTAAATACATGTTTAATAAATTCATGTTTCTATTTAAAGAAAAATCACTATACCCCTCTAGAAAATATACCTTTGGTATTTTATCTGTTGAAACCGATTGAAGACTTGCTGTAAATTTTTGTTCAGCTATACTTATTGTTTCATAAGTAGAAGTATCATAAGTTACTAAGTCTCTTGATGTTAGAACTTTTGATTTTTCTCCACATTCTATTATTATTCCTTCTGTTCCAGTTTCAATACCATATTTCTCTGCTAAATCTGGTCTATTATTAATATCAACTGCTTCTACCTTTATTTTTTCGTTTACTCTGTTATATTGTTTAGCTAAATCTAAATTTGTGTCTTGTTCGTTATATCCAATAAAATACATATTTATATTCTTGTCTATATTTTTAACTTTTTCCTTACTTTCTTCTGTTAAGGTATATAATTTTTCTTGACTAAAATCTATTGGTGGTAGTTCTAATTTTTGCATTATTAAATTTATTGCAATAAATATTGCTATTATTGATAATACTAAAATTGTAGTTGTAACTCCATTTACTAACCATTTCTTTTTTATTGTTTCAAGAAATTTATTTGGCTTTTTTTCTTTTATTACTTTTTCCTGTTTATCTCTTTTTCCTAATTTCTCTTTTTTACCTTCTTTCAATTTTATTCCTCCCTCTTATCTTACACTTTTCTTTCTTTGCATAAATATTATTGTTAATAATATGCAAGCTATTGTAAATGCTAAAAATGTTACTGTATCTGCAATATCAATTTGTCCTGTTGGAAATTTTGAAAACATATTTATTAAGGAAAAATTAGTGAATATATTACTAAATTGTGGTAAAAACCATATTATTATGAAAAATCCTATTGTAATTACTCCTGCAACTATTTGATGCTCTGTTATGCTTGATGCTAATATACCAAAAGAAATATAACTAATTGCTAATAGAAAAAATCCGAATAGGGTCACTAGTGCTGTTGTAATGTGTGGTGTTCCAAAAAAGCATAGTATTCCAAAATACATAAAGGTGCATAATTCAGTTATTATAACTATTAAAGTTGCAGCAATAAATTTTCCAAGTACTACTTTTGTAATACTTAAGGGTGATGTTAGTAATAATTGCTCTGTCCCACTCTTTCTTTCTTCTGCTATTGCCCTCATAGTTAATACAGGTGTAATAAAGGTTAATATTGTTGCTCCTGAATAAAATATATATTCAAAATTTGTACTTTGATATTTAAATACATCCACATAAAAGAATATGCTAAACATTATTAAGAATAATCCTATAAAAACATATCCTACTGGTGAATAGAAATAGGATTTAAATTCTTTTTTTATAATTGCCCACATTATTTATTACCTCCCTCTATTAATTTCATAAATGCATCTTCTAAAGTTGTATTTGCTTTTTTCATTTCGAAAATTGTTATATCTTCTTTAGCAAATTCTGAAAAAATTGACTTTCTTAAATCTATATTTTCTTTTGCTTCTATTGAATATTCTTTTGTTCCATCTTCATTGTCTTTTATTAATTCAAGACTTTTTATTCCTTCTATTTTTTCTTTTATTGTATCTATTTTGTTGTCTTTGTCTTCAACTGTTACATAAATACTATTATTGCTTGATACTTTGTTTTCTAAGTTTTCTGGTGTATCTATGGCAACTATCTTTCCTTTATTTATTATTATTACTTTATTACATATTTGACTTACTTCTGATAATATATGTGAACTTAAGATTATTGTATGTGTTTTTCCTAATTCTTTTATTAGATTTCTTATTTCTGTAATTTGTTTTGGATCAAGTCCAACTGTTGGTTCATCTAATATAAGAATTTTTGGTTCTCCAACTAATGCTCCTGCCATGCTTACTCTTTGTTTATATCCTCTTGATAAATTTTTTGTTAATTTCTTTTCAACTTCTTTTAGTCCTGTTTGTTCAATTATTTCTTCGATTTTTTGCTTTCTTATTTTTTTGTCAACTTTTTTTATTTCTGCCATATATGTTACAAATTCTTTTACTGTTAGGTCTGTGTATAATGGTACTCCTTCTGGCATATAACCTATTTCTTTTTTAGCCTTTTTTGTTTTTTTTAGTATGTCCTTTCCATTTATTATAATTTCTCCTTCAGTTTGTTCTATAAATCCTGTCAACATATTCATAGTTGTACTTTTTCCTGCTCCATTTGGTCCTAGTAAACCTATTATTTCACCTTCTTTGATAGTAAAGCTAAGGTCTTCTACCGCTACTGTGTTTCCATACTTTTTTGTAACATTTTTGACTTCTATCACAAAAAATTCCTCCTTTATATTTTTATCTTTTTTTACTAAAAATCATATTATCATTTTTTTTTTTTTTAGTAAAGGTTTTCACAAAAAATTCACATTTTTTAGTATCTTTTTTAAGATTTTGAATATTTATTATTTAAATAAAATTATAAAGGTCGAAATGAGGTTTCTGTATGAATTATATATATCCTTTTATTATTTCCTTTACTCTTATTTTTCTATCTGAGTTAGGTGATAAAACTCAATTATTAGTTATTTCTTTTTCTACTAAAGATAGAATTAAAAATATATTATTAGGTGTTGCTATTCGGTACTTTTTTTAGTCATGGTCTGGCTATTTTATTTGGGAGTGCTTTAAGTAATTTTGAAAATGCCTCTTTTACTTATTATTTAAAACTTTTAACTTATGTTTCTTTCTTATTTTTTGGAATTGTTGGATTTATACCTAAAAAAGTAGAAGGTCGCTCTAGTGAAAATAAATCTTCTTTTTTTAATAAAATTATTAATTGTAAGTTTAATTATATTTTTGTTATTGCCTTAAGTATTGTTGTTGGCGAAATTGGTGACAAGACTTTTCTTGCTTCTTTAGGTCTTGGTTTGGAATATCCCAATTTTAAATTATCTTTAATCTTGGGCTCAATTTCTGGTATGGTTTTGAGTAATTCTATAGCTATTTTTTTTGGTAGATTTTTGGGTAATAAATTAAACAGTGGTTTTGTAGAGCTTCTGTCTAATGTTATTTTTCTTGCTTTTGGTATGTTTGGATTAATTAATATATTATTTTTTAATATATAGTTAATTAGTAAAGGGAACCTTTAAATAGGTTACCCTTAAGTCTAGTTTATCTAATATGTATCCTACTATTAAAAATTTTTCTGTTTTTTTTATTTATTTTTTGTTGACATTAGTAATATCTTATGATATTATTATTATTGTTATTTGGGTCAATAGCTCAGTTGGATAGAGCACAGGCCTTCTAAGCCTGGGGTCGGGGGTTCGAATCCCTCTTGGCTCACCAAAACGTTCCAAAAACGAACTTTACGTTTGTTAAACGGTTCGGTTCACCACAAAAAAAACACTGATATCAATATATATCAGTGTTTTTATTTTATTTTCTATATTTTCCATTTTTTCTACTATTTAGTGTGTCAAGAAGTGTGTCAAATTTAAGCAAATTTTTAAACTATTTTTTTATAACAATTTTTAACATTAATAAATCCTAATAAATATATCTTTTTCACACATTAATCCCAATCATCCCCTGTTTCTTTTGGTCTATTCTGCAATTCTTTCCGAGTTAAATTTGATATTTCGTTAAATTTTTTAAAAAGATTACTTATATTTATTACATTTTTCCTTTCCTTCTGTAACCTTATCTATTTTGTATCTTTTATTTCCAATAGAATATTTAAATGATAATAATTTTTTTTCGTTATTTGCAATACATCTATTGTCCATTACGCAATCCTATTCTTAAAATATTCTTCAATTTTACACTTTGTTATTATTTCATTTCTTGATGTTGTTAGCCAAGGGCTCTCTTCGTGTGTCATATTTCTTAATTTCCACGCTATATATTGTCCATATCTTTCATATACATCTTGTAATATTTCTTCTGTTTCTATATCAATATCTATATTAAAATCTTTATCATATTCTCTTGATATTTTCTATTACATTTTCATATCTTTCATAATTTTACTACTTTCTAAATTTTTTTTATTATATTGACATGTTTCGACAGATTTTTTATTTAGCTTGTATTATATTATAGCTTGTGCACAAAAGAAGAAAAAGAAAAGAGGTGTTTTAATTGAAAAAAATTGGAACAATTACTGTGTCTGTTTTTAAAAACGAAAATAATCTTACAGAATTCCATATTGAAACAGATAAAGATGACATTCTTCCTGTTTCATATATTATTGAAGATACTTTAAAAATGTATTAATATAAAAAACTGGACTAACAAGCTTTAGTTCAGTTTTTTATATTATCTAATCTTTTATATATTTATCCATTCCATTTCATACTCTTTCTCGCCAGTTTCTTCATCTATTTGAACTTTTTTATTTTTAAACCCCATAGTTGCATAAAATAAAATGGCATCAATATTCTTTTCATACACCTTTAAAACCAATTTATTATTATTTTCTTTACAATAATTAATAAGTTTTCTACCTATACCTTTTCTTTTATCATTATGATTTACAAATAATGCACCTATATATCCGTTTTCTATTAAACTTATAAAGCCTTTAATTTCACTATCCTCAACATATACATAAGTTTCTGATTTTAATAAATAATCTTCTTTAACTCTATTATAATTTGCAATCCAATAATCTCTATCAATAAATGCATGAGCTTTAAAATTTCCTTTTGTCCAAATTGTCATAACTTTAGTTGTATCTTCAGGTTTAAATTTCCTTATCATTTGTATCACTCCTCTAAAGATTAATTGTAAAAATATATTTTTATTCTTGCCAAAAAGCTTTATAGGTTTTATAGGCAGAATATATATCAAATTTACTTGTTACTTCATAAGGAGCATGCATTGAAAGAACTGGAACACCACAATCTATTACGTCTGCACCTTTATTAGCTAAAATATAAGCAATTGTTCCTCCTCCGCCAATATCAACTTTTCCTAATTTTGCTATTTGATATTTTATATTATTTTTCTCTAATATATTTCTAACCCAAGCTACATATTCTGCATTGGCATCAGATGCACCTGATTTTCCTCTTGCACCTGTGTATTTATTTAAACTAATTCCTTTTCCTAAAAATCCCGCATTATGCTTATCAGAAACAGATGCATAAATAGGATCAAATCCAGCATCCACATCTGATGATAACATTTTTGAAAAGCAAAATACTCTGTCTAATAAATTTGGTCTATTAACACCTAATTTATTTAAAATTTCTGATATAAAGAAATCAAACATATGTGATTCCATACCTGTATTTCCCATACTTCCTATTTCTTCTTTATCTGATAAAATGCATATTGCTGTATTATTAACCTTATTTAATTCCATCATTGCTTCGAAAGAAGTAAAAGCACAAACTTTATCATCTTGACCATATGCAGCAACCATACTTTCATCAAATCCTAAACTTCTTGCTTTAAAACAAGGCACTAATTCAATTTCTGAACTTGTAAAATCTATTTCGGTAATTCCATATTTTTTATTTAGAATATTTAAAATATTTAGTTTAACCTGTTCATTAACACCTTCCGCTTCATATGGAATACTACCAATTAATAAATTTAAATCTTCACCATCAATTCCATTTTTAAGTTTCTTTTCCATTTGTTCTTGTGCTAAATGTGGTAATAAATCTGTAATTGTAAAAATAGGATCATTTTCATTATCTCCAATATTAATCTCTATTTTTTCTCCACTTGGTTTAACTATAACTCCATGCATACTTAAAGGAATAGTAGTCCATTGATACTTCTTTATCCCACCATAATAATGTGTTTT
This sequence comes from uncultured Clostridium sp., assembly GCA_947245515.1. GTDB lineage: Bacteria > Bacillota > Clostridia > TANB77 > CAG-508 > CAG-269. Next base: position 24,939 of record CAMXQV010000020.1, read on the forward strand.
AAAATATGCTAAGCCTGTATCTTCGTAAAGTGGATTAGGTTTTAAATCAAGTCTAGGAGAATCAACATGTGAACCAATAATGTGTAACCCATTTTCAATAGGCTCTTCACCAATTATAGCTAAATACATGCTTTTTTCTCTATTTACAAAATATATTTTATCACCTGGCTTTAGTGAAGCAAATTCAATAATATCCCTATATCCATTTTCATCAGCCATTTTTCTTGCTTTTTTTATAAACTCTCTTTCAGTTTTAGCGACATTTAGAAAGTCCATATATTTATTTGATAATAGAAATATTTCCTCTTTTTCTCTGTCGCTTATTGTTTTCCAACCATCTCCTTTTTTACTGAAGAGTTTTTCTTTTAAATTTTCTTCCATAATAATCCTCCTTTGTTATTTTATGGTAGTATATCACTTTTTTGATTTTATTGCCAGTAGGGACGGATAAATTTGACCATAATTTTGTATTCATAAGAACAAATAAGAAAATCAAAGATTTTCTTTAATTTGTTCTCGCCCGATTTGAGTTTTCGACTGTAAGGAGAAAATCTCAAAGGGCTATCGATTGTAGCTTTTATACAATAGGAAAGTATGACTTTCCTATTGTATAAAAAAAGTTTTAAGTAATCTAATTTGCTAAATTCTTAATAAAATAATTATGTATAATATTTCCTTTTTTTTATTATTTATGCATCTTTATGAATAATAAAGTTTTTCTAAGTTATAATAATAAAGAGGTGAAATATGGATTCTTTATGGATAAATTCCTTAAATAAAAAAATAGAATATAAACAATTAGATAATAATGAAGAAACTGATGTATGTATTGTTGGTGGAGGTGTTTTCGGACTTACATGTGGTTATTATTTATCAAAATTGGGAATTAAAGTAACAATTTTAGAAAAATATAAGATCGGAGAAAAAACAACAGGTCATTCAACTGCAAAAGTAACAAGTCAACATGGCTTATTTTACGATTATTTAGTTAATTCTTTTAATAAAAAATTTGCTAAAGATTATTTAGATGCAAACGAGGAAGCTATTTCAAATATAAAGTCTATTATTGATGAGGAAAAAATTTCCTGTGATTTTGAATATCAAAATAATTATGTATATACTACATCTAAAAATGAAATATGTGCCATAAAAAAGGAAGTGAGTATTGTTGAAGATTTAGAATTTAATAACTGTGAATTTGTTACTAAGACAGGTTTACCTTTTGAAATAGAAGGTGCTATTTGCTTCAAAAAACAAGCTCAATTTAATCCTTTAAAATATTTACAGGGACTATGTAAAAGTATAACTTTAAATAATGGAAATATTTATACAGATACTACAGTTGTTGATGTAAAAAAAGAAGATGACTATTATATTACTTTTACTGAAAATAATTTTGTAAAATCTAAATATGTAATAATGGCAAGTCATTATCCTTTTATTAATTTTCCAGGTTTTTATTTTACAAAAATGTATCAATCAACTTCCTATGTTATAGCTATAGACACTAAAAAGACTTTATTTAATGGAATGTATATTAATTTTACTAATCCTATCTTTTCTTACAGGACAGCTAAATTGGATGGAAAAAAAGTTTTACTTATTGCTGGAGGAGACCATAAAACAGGTCACCCTACTTCATATAAAGATAGTTATGGTTTATTAGAAAATGAAGCTAGAAAATATTACCCTGATTGTGAAATTATTTCTAAGTGGAATACTAGAGATTGTATACCTTTAGATAAGATTCCATATGTTGGTTCTTATTCAAATGTTATGCAAAATATGTTTGTTGGTACAGGTTTTAAGAAATGGGGATTTACTTCTTCTAATATTGCTGCAAATATTATTAAAGATTCAATTTGTGGAAAAGTCAATAAATATGCTTATTTATATGACTCTACTAGATTGAAACCTATTAAAAATATTGATGAGATGAAAAATATTCTCGTTCAATCTGTTAATTCTTTATTATTGGATAAATTGAAAAAGCCAAATATGATTTTTGATGATATTAGTAATAATTCTGGATCAATTATTGAAGTTGCAAATCATAAAGTTGGAGTTTATAAAGATAATAATGGTAAAATTTATGCTGTTAATCCTATTTGTACTCATTTAGGTTGTTTGCTTTCTTGGAATGACGTTGATAAAACTTGGGACTGCCCATGCCATGGTTCTAGATTTGATTATACTGGTAAAAATATTTATGATCCTGCATTTAAAAATTTAGAGGTTTATAATACAGATTTATAATTTTTAGATATAATTATTATTTTTTATGATTGGACAAATTTATGAAATAAATTTGTGTACAAGGTATCTTATATAATAGGAAACAATATGAAAAAAGGTTATAAATAACTAAAAAATCTTTGAATTTACATATGTATTTTCAAAGATTTTTATTTCATTTAAAATAATAAAACTTTTTTATAACCTCTTTAAATAAATTAACTTTTATTATTCTAAAAAAATTTAATTTTTAATCCTTTATTAATATTTCAGAATTTTCTTCAAATATTTTACTAGCTAAATCTTGTTTTAGATTAAACCTTTCCACATATCCAAGTAAAGACTTCGCTTTTTCTTTTAATGCCATGCAATCTTCGTTTACATAAATTTTTGCTTTACCTTTTCCATTTTTTGCTTCTTGAATTAAATTAGCTACTGGAGAATTACCATCAAAAGCTATAACAATACAAGATCTTCTTTCAAAAATTTCATAATTAAAACTTTTATAAATTCCTAATTCTTCACTCTCTGTAGAAATTCTAATTCCTTTTATTTGTTTTTCAAGTAATCTTTCTGCAACCTCTTTTGAAATCATTTTGGGGATAATAGCGTCTATTTCTACCTTTTTATTAAATTCCTTACAAAGATTAACAACTACTTTTTCATAACCTTCCATCTGATGTCCTATTACAAAATAAGCTTTTTTAGGGTCAACTTTTTTTATTAAGTCTGTTAAAATCTTCTCTCCTTCAGTTGTTATTTTTGTTTTCTTTCCTTTTGAATTAAAACTTCCACCTGCAATAATTATAGGCATTTTATCCTCTGGTAATTTTTTAATTTTATTCTTCAACAATTTTTCTGAATCTAAATTCAAATTTATTCTTAAATTATAAGCTTCCTTTGATTCTTGTTTAAAATTTTCTTCTTCTAATGTTAAAATTGCTTCTTTTATTGTTCTACCTTTTAAAAACTTTTCGAATTTTACTTGTTTTTTCTCAAAGTATTTTTTTGACTTCTTAATTATTTCACTTTCTACATTTACTATTTTTGATAAATCCGCTTCTTCTAATCCAATTAAATTACTTAAGGCTAATTCTTCTTCAATTGTATCAACACCATAAAATCCACAACCGTCTGTACCTTGTACACATTTAACACCTGCATCTAAATATTTTTTTAATGGATGCCTAGATAAGGAATTTAAATTGTTTAATCTAACATTTGATGTTATTTGAAATTCTAACACTGCATTTGCAGACTTTATCTCATTTAATAATTGTTTACCTTTTTCTGTTTCTAAATTTGGTGTATATAAGCCATGTCCTATCCTAATTTTTGGTATATTATATCCATTTGGTACTGCTTCTTTAACACATTGAATAGATTTTAGTACATTATCTCTTAAGCTATCATTCTCTCCAGCATGAATTCTTATTGTAAATCCATTATCTTCATATGCCTCATATTCTACAATTTCTTTTATTACAGGACTTAACTCACTAATATCATTTATTTCTTCGCCAATAAAATCACTTCCAACAACATATGGACTTTTTGCTACCGCTTTCAATACATTTAAATTATCTCTTAAATATGTATCACTAGTTTTCTGATCTTTTATAATTGTCAAGGGAATTCTTCTAATAGCTGCCAAGAATCTTAAGGCAACACCTGTTTCTTTCTCTATAACTGGCATTATTTCATGTAATTCTTCCAAAAGTTTTATTGCTGGTAAGCCTTGTTTTACTAATTCAGTATCTGCTATTTCTGCATAATAAATTCCTTGTTTTTGATACTCTCTTGCTATCCATAACAATTTATCTTGTCTTAAATTATTTTTTTCATATTTACTACCTTTTTTATGATCTTCAAGCATTGCATAAATATAGTTTATTATGTCCTTTTCTGGTATTTTATCTATTTTGTCAAAGGTAATTTTAAACTTTTCTGTACTTTCTATCCCTCTTGCAAATACATATCTATAAATATACACTTTCTCTAAATTTGTGAATACTGCTTGACCATCTTTTAATATAGCAAGACTTGCTCTAATTTTTCTAATATTATAATCTGCATTTTCAATGTTATTTAATATTAAATCTGCAAAATTTATAAAGGTATTATCATCTATTTTTCTTGTTAGGTATTTTCCTGTTAACTCTGATGTCTCAAATTCCTTTTGTACTTTTTCTCTTTGGATTTTTAACCTATCTTGTTGTTTTTCGGAAATTTTCAAATTCAATTTTTTTATATAATATAGTGGATATCTTAGTTGATGTGTAATTCCTAGTGCTATTAATATATCTGGTGATAAATTTGCATTCATATGTGTGTGTAAATCTGATCTAAATTTGTTCTTTTTTAATATATAGGATTTTACTATTGTTTTTTCTATTGGTAGTTTGTATTCCTTTGTTTGTGACATTAAGGTTTTTGCAATTGCTGGTATTGTCGCTTTTATTTCCACTTCTCCATCTTCATATATATTAGCAATTTTTATTCCTCCTAGTCTAAATATGTATACAGTTTTGTTATAGGCATTAATGCTTGCAGGTATAACTCCTTTAATTATTTTCAAATCTTCCTCATCTTTTTCTGTATTTAAATTACACAATTTTGCTAAATTTGTAATTAGGTTTCCAGAGTTATGGTTAGGAGTCCTTAATATATAGGTTATCTCATCAATATTATTTTGATATAATTCTACAATTATGTCTTTTTCTTTATCTAAATAAAATTTGTTTAATAACATTTTTTTCTCCATTCTTTTTTTATTTTTAATATTCATTTTACCACAATTAACTTGTATTTTCAAATATATTAAGGCAATCGCAGGGTAATTTCATAAAATATTACAGAATTGTATTATTACCAATAACTTCCAACA